>CACZGY010000126.1:0-460 GCA_902780815.1 uncultured Eubacteriales bacterium | reverse complement strand
CCGCTCGTTGAGAGTCAGTGATTTCTGTGCCATCAGCTGCAGCATGTTCGAGATCAAATTTGAATGAAAGCCGCAGTTCTTCTCACAGGTCCCTACAAGAAAGTCTTTCGGCATCATAAGTATATGTGACTTTGTCTGCGCCTGCGCATAAACTCCGTATTTACTTTGTCCTATGAGGATAAACTCATGACCGAAAACATCACCCTTGTTCTCAAAAATAGCGATGATTTTTCTTTTCCCGTCGTAGAAATCCATCCCAAGAGTAACAGAACCGCTGATCAGTACAGGCAGAGAAACCGGATAATCCTCTTCCGAGAATATCATTTCTCCTTTTTCATAGATGATGCTTTCTGACTTACTGCATACAAGACAGCTCTGTATTTCTTCTTCGCTCAGATTCGTAAAAAGCGCCGTGCTCTTCAGTACCGACTTAAGACTTTCATCATTCTTAGCAAGTATT
>CACZGY010000125.1 GCA_902780815.1 uncultured Eubacteriales bacterium | reverse complement strand
TCATTCCGGGCTCTTACTTTGCCTAAATCTGTTTTACAAAGCAGCGTCTGCGCTTGTGCGGCTCTATATTGAACATCTTCCACTGATGATGCACGTTTGTGTTCCACTCAAGCTGCGGTCCTGTCTCAGCTTGGCGTATGCCATTCTTGTTGCAGCCTGTGAACAGGTGCTCCATGATGACTCCGTTGAGTCCTGTCTTCTGATACTCCGGCCTTACCGCTATAAGCAGCAGATCGAGCGTATCCTTCTTCTGCATGAGAGCCTTCAGAAGGCCTATCCATCCGAAAGGCATCAGATGTCCGCCGCATTTGCGCATGGCGTTTGCCGTAGAAGGAGCTCCGACTCCGAAGCCCATCAACTTATCATTGCGGCAGGAATTTGTTCGTGTACTTTTCCACCTGTCTGTCATTCAGCTCAACTACTCCGTAAAGATGAGCATAAGCGATATTGACAAGCTCAAAGACCTGCTTGATATACGGCTTCAGCCCTGCCTTGGTCTTTACCGACACCTTATGGAAGCCAGTCCTTTTGAGCATGGCATCGGAAATGCGCTTGAGCTTGATATAGTTCGGATCGTCCCAGCCGTTGAGCGGTATGAGATGCTCGATCCAGTCGGTGTCCTTCACATATCCGAGAGCTTCGAGGTGATCGATGTAATATGGGTAGTTGTAATACGTGTAGAACATGCTGCGCTTGTCGAAGCCTTCCACCAGCATGCCCTCTCTGTCCATATCACAGAAACCGAGCGGTCCATGGACCTCGTTCATACCCTTTTCTTTTGCCCAGTTTTCAACCTCATCGAAGAGAGCCTTGGATACAGCTCTGTCATCGATAAAGTCGACCTGCGAAAAACGCATGCGCTTTGTGCCCCACTTCTCATTCGAAGCGTAGCTCAGTATGGCGCCTATGCGGCCGACCACTTCTCCATCACGGTAAGCAAGCCAGGACTTCGCTTCGCAGTACTCGAACGCCGGGTTTTTCTTCTCGTCCCAGTCATCGATATCGTCCCCATAGAAAGCCGGAACGAAATTTTCATTGTCATGATAAAGACGGTTCGGATACTCCACAAAGATCCTCCGATCCGCCTTTGTCTTTACTTCTTTTATCTCAATATTTGCCAAATGGTACTCCGTTCGGTTATTTGTGATTTCTCTTCTTGGTCATAGTCAGGTGGATAGGAAGTCCTCCTGCTGTGTAAGGTGCCACACGTCCGATGATGAACGGTCTTGCATATTTAAGGTATTCATCGCTGACATATGTTCCGTCGTTGATGATCCAGTCAAGAGGAACCTTGCGCTCTACGTTGGCTACCTCATGGATGTCGAACATGTCATATGTCTCAACATACGGCTCGCGGCTGTCGACCTTGATGGTTACCATCTTGCCTGTGTGGCCTTCGAAAGCAGCCTTTGCAGCGAAGTAACCGACATTGTATGCCTCATCAGAGTCGCTTCTCGAAGCAAGGTGTGCTGCGCATCTCTGGAGTGATGAGAACTCGATGTAACGCGACTTGAGTCCTGTCTCCTGTGTGACGAGGCTTGCAAGATATGCTGCTGTACCGGCGAGCTGCTTGTGACCGAACGCGTCAACGTGGTCATTTACAGTTCCGAGTTCGCATACGAACTTTCCGTCTGCAGTCTTGAGACCTTCGGATACAGCTATAACGACCGACTTCTTGGTCTTAGCCAGCTTCTTGATTCTCTCAATGAAGTCATTGATATCGAATGTGACTTCCGGCAGGTAGATCAGGTCAGGACCTGAGCAGTCGATGTCCTTCGAAAGTGCTGCTGCAGCTGTGAGCCATCCTGCGTGGCGGCCCATGATCTCAACGATGCAGATGGTCGGCTTCGATACGCCGTAGCTCTCGTTGTCCCTGATGATCTCTTTCATCGAAGTTGCGATGTACTTTGCAGCTGAACCGTAACCCGGGCAGTGGTCTGTCATAGGCAGGTCATTGTCGATGGTCTTTGGGATTCCCATGAACTTCTGCTTCTTCTGATGCAGTTCTGCATAGTCAGCAAGCTGCTTTATGGTATCCATCGAATCGTTTCCTCCGTTATAGAGGAAGAACTCGATGTTCTTCTTGTCGAGTATGTCGAAGATCTTCTCGTAGAGCTTCTCATTGCCTTCGATCTGAGGCAGTTTGAAACGGCATGTGCCGAGGAATGAAGACGGGGTTCTCTTGAGCAGGGAAAGATCCTGTCCACTTGTGATATAGTCTTCGATGTCTACGATGTCCTCGTTCAGGAATCCTTCGATGCCGTAGTGCATTCCATAGATTCTTCTGATGCCTTCTTTCCAGCTGGCCTTGATAACGCCTGCAAGGCTGGAATTGATTACAGCGGTAGGTCCGCCGGACTGTCCAATAATTAAATTACCTTTCATCTTTTTTCCCTTCTTGTCGGGTCTCTGTTCCGCCGTGCTTTAAGCGGTTTCCGACCCTTTCTTGCTTGATATTTCAATAAGTCTGCTTAAACAAAAATCATTACGATTATAATCGCATACACTTTTACAGTCAATGCGCAAGTCCCGTTTTTTTTGCGTTTTTTGGCGTCCCGGACAAACTAAATCAAAAAAACATGGCACAGCCAACAATGACCCTGCCATATACTTTGATATTTTGATGAATCAGAGGGTTTATATGAATTGGACTTGCCATGTGTGTTAAAATAAGAGATACAGGTTAAATTAACAAAAGGAAACAATCAAGATTATGAACTATAAAGAATTAAGCGAACTCATATACCCTTCTCTTCCTCACACTCCTGAGGATTACGAAGCTATGTATCCGCCAAGGGATCTGCCTGAGGGTGCTATGGTCACAAGACTCGGCCCGAGCCCTACAGGATTTATCCATCTGGGCAATCTCTACGGAGCTTTTGTAGACGAGAGACTGGCACACCAGAGCAGCGGCACCTTCTTTCTAAGGATAGAAGATACCGATGACAAGCGTTATGTAGAGAACGCTGTAGAGACCATCATCGGTTCTCTCGATTTCTTCGGAATCCGCTTTGATGAAGGTGTAACTGAGACGGGTGACATAGGAGAATATGGTGACTACACTCAGAGCCACCGCGGCGAGATCTACCGCACATTTGCAAAGGAACTCCTCGCAGAAGGGCTGGCATATCCATGCTTCCTTACTGAAGAGGAAATCAGCAGCATAAGAGAAAAGCAGGAAAGCGAAAAGATCGCTCCGGGCATCTATTCAGGCTGGTCGAAGTACAGAGACTGGGATAAGGATGAAGCCGTAGAGGCGGAGATCGTAAAGAGGATCAACGCCGGCGAGCCTTTTGTTATAAGGCTCAAATCTAAGGGAGTGCCTAATGCGAGCGCCGAAGAGACCGCCAGACATACGGTCGTCGACGCCATACGCGGCGAGCTTTCAGTTCCTGACAACTTCCTCGATGTGGTCATCATAAAGCAGACAGGCATCCCTACTTATCACTTCGCGCATGTAGTCGACGACCATCTGATGCGCACTACTCATGTGGTAAGAGGTGAAGAATGGCTGCCTTCCCTTCCGATCCACATCGAACTCTTTGAGGACCTCGGATGGGATCTTCCGGTCTACTGCCATACAGCTCAGCTGATGAAAATCGGCGATGACGGCAACAAGCGCAAACTCTCTAAGCGCCATGACCCGGAACTCTCGCTCGACTTTTACCGCAACGAGGGTTATCACCCAGCAGCAGTCAGGGAATACCTGCTCACTATACTCAACTCAAATTATGAGGAGTGGAGAATCGCGAATTCGGACGAGCCGGCCGAGAACTTCAAGTTTACTACTGAAAAGATGTCAAGCAGCGGCGCTCTCTTTGACCTTAACAAGCTCAATGATGTCAGCAAGAATGCCCTGCTGCACATAGAGGCTCACGAACTCGCCGACTGGCTCAAGTCATGGTCAGACGAGTTCGCGCCTGAATACGGCTATGTATTTGAAGACATGGATCACCTGGCTGAGATACTCGACCTCGGAAGGCACGATGCTCGTCCGAGAGCTGATCTGGTATACGCAAGGCAGATCATGGATTTCATCGGATACTTCTTCGACGAAGCCTTCGAGATCAAGGACGAATACCCTGCAGAGGCAGCCGCTGACGCAGAAGCGATACTCCGGGCTTATCTGGACAGCTATGACCACAGTGATGACAACGAGCAATGGTTCGGTAAGATCAGAGAGATCGCGACGTCACTTGGATATGCGGCAAAGCCTAAGGATTTCAAGAAGCATCCGGAAGACTACAAGGGGCATGTTGGACATGTAAGCACAGTGATAAGGATAGCCTTGATGGGGCGCGCGCAGTCCCCAGACGTATGGGCGATCCAGCAGATCATGGGCGAAGAAAAGGTGCGCGCGCGCCTCTCAGCATCGCTCAGCTAATTGAAGGAGAATGAAATGGAACCGATTTTAGTAATTATGGCTGCCGGCATGGGCAGCAGATACGGCGGCAACAAGCAGCTCGACCAAATAACTGAACAGGGTGATATCATCATGGACTTCAGCCTGTATGATGCTTATCAGGCAGGATTCCGCAGAGTGTGCTTCATCATCAA
>CACZGY010000124.1 GCA_902780815.1 uncultured Eubacteriales bacterium | reverse complement strand
TGCATATGTAAGGCCGCCGGAAACTGCTCCCCCTATGACAGGAACAACTTTTGAGACACTTCTCACATAGATTCGCTTTGCTATTTTTGATCTCAATTCTTTTGCTACTCTTTTGACGACCGGATATATGGCTGTTTTCGTTAGTGCCTCATTGGCAAGAGCTTTTGATGTTCTGTTAGCAGCCGCCTCTGCTATTACCTTGATGCTGTCGTCAACACCCTGCACGTCATACATGGCTCCGAGGAATATCAATATCTGATCCATGGCATAGGAATCGAGATCTTCATCTTCGAAATCCAATTCATCAAATCCATACAGATACGCTATCTCCTGTATTACTTTTACAGTAAATGCAAAGTATTGGATCGCATCTGCAGGTATTGATGCAGCCAGAGCAAAGCCGCCGGGCAGACCCGCAGCAAATGATATCCCCGATACCGTATTCGTCTCTTGTTTTATTACCTGATCTGCTATTTTATTGATCGTTTCTTTATCGATTCCTGCATATGCAGGGTTGTGCTCTATAGCAGTTTTCACAGTTTCTTCGGGGCAATACCTGATCAGCTCTTTATGGAGAAACGCTGCCCTGTCGACTTTTACGTTCGGCAATTTGATTACCTGGGCTATGATCTCTTCCGGAGTTATGTATTTATTGATCACAGAATCAACAGCTTTATCTGCAACAGCATCACTAACCGTTCTGCGCGCCTTTTTCGTAACTCTTCTGATTGATTTGAACTTTTTAGCCATGATCATCTCCTGATAAAATCATTTATCATTAAAAGTCAGAGTCCGGGTTACCCATGTTTTTCCAACCGAATCGTATCACTGAAATGATAATCGATACAAGGGTGATAGTCTCATTCAGCACCCCGCCCCAGGACTGTATGAGCACATCATACAGAAGCACGCACGGTGAGCCAATAAACTGCGAAAGTCTTATCTTCTGTGCGTTGTTGGTCCAGTACCCGATAGTGGTCGCTGCGACCATGATAAACGGAAGTAAACTGATGATTCCTTCCCATGTGTATATGGTCATCGCTGTAAGAAGTGCCAGGATGACAAACATCGTCGACTTGCGGTCCACCCACTTCCAGTCTTTTCTCTTCACAAGAAGCAGGTTCCTTATAATATTGATGATGAGGCTGACCGCTCCGGTATATGCGCCCATAATGAAAAACTGTACACAAAAGATGAGGCAGCCAATCATCTGGCACAGGAACAATGCCCTATTCGATTTTATCTGATATGAGGCGATGAAGAACGCAACTCCAACGAACCCGATCGCCTGAATAGCCAGTTCACTCATAATAATGTGATTCCATTCTCCTGCACATTGGATACATTATACCATTTAGAAGTCAATAAAAAAGCCGGAGCCCGGCTGAGGACTTCAGAATATTTATGATGCCGGGCTCCTGACTATAGAGGAGTTTGCTGTTTTCGATTATGTAACTATGCTACTGCTGCCTGGCTGCTTACCAGGTTCCACCCGCCATTCTGCAGCTCTATTGGCAAGCAGTTTCCGATGCCATCGAGAGTTTTCAGTTCCATTGTGTCTCCGTCTTCTCTGAATAGCATTTGATCCGGCAGTTCGGTTGATAAAGTCTTGAATATGCTCATGATGTAATCGATTTTGTTAGTATCCATTTCCGCTACCGCCTTTCTTTTAAATTTGCATTTTTCTTTCAGAACACCTTTGTCTGCTTCTGACATCTATAGTTTACAGATGCATGTGTACTGAAAAACGC
This sequence comes from uncultured Eubacteriales bacterium, assembly GCA_902780815.1. Taxonomy (GTDB): domain Bacteria; phylum Bacillota; class Clostridia; order Peptostreptococcales; family Anaerovoracaceae; genus Crickella. The sequence continues at coordinate 4,617 of CACZGY010000124.1, read as the reverse complement.
CCACTAAAAAAGCGCCAAAAGGCGCTTTTTATTTTGCATATTGGCTATAGCACCATTCCTCTTTAGGGAGCGGTTTAGAATACGGCAGCCGGATCGTACCTTTGCTCACATCATAACCTTCGAGCTTATCTGCAAAAACCGTTGTTGCTTCTCCTCCCGGATACAGACCCAAATGCTTTTTTGAAGCTGCGAAATGGATGATATTGACTCCCTTCCAGAAAGTCGGCATACTCCAGGAGATTTTCTCTTTAGCTTCAGGTATCGCTTCGCTAATGATCTGCCTCACTTCGACCAGATAAGGCCTGACCGATTCATCCTGCTCTTCTATATACTGATCTATGGTTTCGATTTTACCGCAGAAATGGTGTTGACCTTCCCTGCTAAAACTCCGACCACATTTAGGACACTTCCACATTTTCTTCCCTCGCTCTGTTTTTGTGAAACACATCCTTTTTAGTTTGCTGTTACTTAGATAAAATTAACTCAGTTTATTCTTTCGGATACTCAATCTGATATTCAAAGTATATCTTCTCTTCGTTTTCTACTTCATTAGAAATGCTTTTATTTAGTGATATTTTTAGTTTTTTAAGCACACTCTCAATTTTAGCTACATCATTACTTTTGATTCCGGATGAATTGATGTACTTAAATGTTTCAACATCTGAATAAATTGGATTGTTCTTATCAAGCCTTCTTTTTACTATGTTCTTTACATCCGGTTCGTTTCTGAAATAGTTCAGTTTAGGTTCATGTGCTTCATGCCCTTTGTATTTTTTGTCTGAAGCGACTTCAATACTTTCAAACTGCATGCTGCTACTCGAATGTGATGATTCAATCTTTTGACTCTTCCCTATTGCTCCGCTAATTATACTTTTACTCTGGGAATGCAACTTTCTTTCAGCCTTAAGTGAAATCTTTACATGTATAGCTCCCAAATCCTGAGCAATTTGATTCAACTCATGTACTCTTGCTTTTTTCAAATAATCAAAATAGTTATTTAAGTTGATATAAGATGATGTATTGCAAGGGTCTCTGTAATATATACCTTCCTGCGCAAATGGATAAAATGTTGCATCTATTAGCCCTACATTTTTCGTAAGAATGCTTATAAAGCGTAGCTCTTTACTGCCATCATTGAACGCTACTGCATCTTTGCAAACATCCTCTTCTGTGCGCTTATCCCAATCAACGATTCTTATCATCTCAGGCATTACTTTCACTGCGGACGGTAACTGCTCCTTGATAATTGGTCTAAAGCGACGTAAATCATAGTCTCGTTTTGCTTCTAAAGCCTTATCACTAAGATGCTCTCCTGTTTGTACAGCTTTGTCCTTTGCTTCTTCTGCTTTATCACCCAAATACTCCCCTGCCTGAGCAGCTTTATCTAAAGCTTCTGATGCTTTATTCCCTAACAGTTCTCCTGTCTGAGAAGCTTTATCTTTAGCTTCTGCAGCCACATTGCTTAACTGCTCACCTGCTTGTGCAACTTTCTCTCTAGCACTTTTAAACAGATTCTTCTGTGCCATCTTATTATCTCCTCTCAAGCATTCTTTCTCGCTTCCATTTGCTAGTTCTTTGGTAAATCGATTCCCAGTTTTGTATCGGGATGACATCTTCCGCAAGCAACATATCCATTTTCTTTTGCGTAGTTTATGAGTTCTGCCTCTGCCTCTGTCCCTGTCCATTCCAGGTAGTTTTCCTCATGTATCTGATTTGCACAACTTGTCCCCGGAATATGAATTCTTTTTCTTTCCTTATTTGTATTGAGAACAACAGTAATAGTATTGTCATCGGTTTCCTGTTCTTCTCCTACATGTTCTATTTCTTCATCCTCTTCATCCTGTTTAGTATCATCATAGTCATACTCATCAGATTCATCGGGCTCGTCGAATTCATCGTTAACAGCCGTATTCTCTTCAATCTCACTTATCCCAGACATACTTGCACCAAGATTGATTTCGCTTCCGCAGCCTGTTATTAGTAAACCCATCACTAATAATGCAACAAAAGCGAGTATGTGTTTAATTCGCTTTATATGCATAATGTGACCTCCTTATGACTCAACCATTCTTAACCACTTATATTATAATACTATAAGCACTCAATATTGAATGTCCTAATTAACCTACTATTGTACTTCTTTTCTTAAGATCAAAAGTCCTATGTCATTCGCAATCATACTGCGTTTGGCATAGGACTTTTTGGGGGTTTGCAATGGTGCTTTACTAGTAAGCAACTTCGAGAAGCTTTTTCTCTATTCTGGTAGTAACCTCGAGATAGTAAGCAAGCTCCGCAGTATTCATCTCTGACTGATCCATGCTTTCCATTTCTTCGAGCATTGTTGTTTCTTCAGTCAGCAGATCTGTCATCTCGCTTAGTAGTTCCAGATTTGTTGAATCTTCCTGATATCTCTTCATAACATCACAGTAGTGATCAAACCAGGCTTCATAGTCGTCCATTATTTTCTTAAATTCCGGTGAGAGCAATCCTGAATCAGTTTCAGAAGATTCAACGTCCGAAACTGATTCTGTCTCTTCTTCGACAATATCGTTTCCGGTATCATTCTCTGTGGTCGTTGTCTTATCTCCTCCACATCCGGCCAGAGTCAGCATAAGTACTAACGCAATTATGATCGATATGTATTTCTTCATCTATGCACCTCCGTTTTTGCGAACTGCCCTGAACCCCGCTTTATTCATCAAGGCATGTTTTATCAAACATCTTATCCAGCAGATCTTCCTTAACTTCTGCGTCCAAAGAGATCTCATCAAGCAGCAGCAACATGCCTGCTAATGAGATCTGTTCATCTAAGAATTGCCGTTCCTCACGCAGTTCTTCGAGCCGAGATCTGAGTATGACTTCACCCACTTTATCCGCTTTTTCTATCACTTTAGCTATGCTTTCAACAGGTATCCCTATCCTTCTCAGAAGCAGTATTCTCTTAGCCCTTCTTACAGCCTCGTCATCATACAGCCACTCTTTCCGCCCCTCAGAGTTTCGTACTGTAGGATGCAGCAACCCTTTACTGTCGTAGTATCTTAATGCATTCACTGTAATTCCTGTTATTTCAGTGACTTCCCGAATTGTATTCAGTGACATTGCATACCTCTCTTTCCAACTATACATCTCGTTGTAACGACGAGGTCAATGCCATATTTGAAACACTTTAACTGCTTGTAATTACACCTCTTTTCTGCACAGCACCTCGTCACAAGAACAGTGTTTCCTATGATAGGCGTTGTAATTTTTGCGAATAGTGAACAACAGAAAAGACGTCTCCAATCGGAGACGCCTCGTTTGCTTTGTTTGCGCTAATTTAGTATAGACTTTGCCGGGTCATAAGCTTCCGGGCATTACAGGTTCCACGTTCCTCTTCTCTCGCGGGCGAAAAAGAGATAGCTGATCAGATCTTTCTGATACGGTATAAAGCTCCCGTCATCGATCATGTCTTCGATTTCCTTCCGGCTCGCCCATTTTGCGTCAGCAACCTCCTCTGTCTGGAGGTGCAGATCCTCGAGCGGTATATTTTTCTCCAGGGTATAGAAATCATCGAAGCCTTCTGAGAAGTTGACCGTAATAACAGGTCTTCTGTCGCTGAAGTCGATGCTGAGTCCAAGCTCCTCTGCTGTCTCGCGCTCTGCCGCCATACGGCTGGTATCTCCGGCGCTCGCTCCGCCTCCGATACTTACGTCCCAATACGAAGGCCAGCGGACTATATCGTCCGCTCTTTTTTGTATCAGCATCTCGCCCTTGCTGTTGAAGATGCATACGTGGACCACAAGCCTGTATGTGCCCTCTTCAAGCGGCTCTCCGCGTTTTGCAGTCTTCCCAGTCAGCTGGCGGTCGACCGTATAAAGATCCATTATCTCAGCCATTTACTTCACTTCCCTTTTTCTGCTTACTTAAGAAACTTCTTGATATCCTCTTCATCTGCGCCCGGCAGGATCTCCCTTAGATGTCCGAACAATATCTCATACGATTCCTCTGGCGTACACTGATAAACGTTCTGCCTGAAGCTGTCCCCCATGAAGTGCTCCGGTGTGGAGTATTCTGCCACTCCCCAGCCGTACTCGTTGCCGTCCTTATCGAGCATGTATCTGAAGTCGCTTCAGGCGTTTCGATAGGATTGGTGCGTTGCTGTCGATCAGATCATACAGCACTTTGTCGCCGTGATAGACAAGCCCGTCCTCGAATCTCGCATCAAAGTCGTATCCGTCGCGGCGGTAGTTTGCAAAGTGCAGGAACCATTCCGGGCTTATATACGCAGCCTTCTTCTCGAAGAACTTGCCATAGGCACAGCCGAGCTCATTGATGACAGGCCCCTTCCACTCCCATGGACCGTCCTCTCCCGTGAACCATATTCCCGGATCGACATGCTCGTCGATCGAGAAGCCGCGTATGGAGTTCATGAAGAACGGCAGTATGCCCAGCTCCGTAACCGCAGTCTCCAGATCATCTATTGTTCGAATGTAAAGATCATTGATTGTCATTTATCACTTTCTTCGCCCATTGGCGGTTTTACATCAGGCGTTTGTAAATATCGAGCATGCTCTCTATATGATACTTCAGGAGCCACGACGCACTTGTGTATTCAGGCGTTTCCTTTACGACACTGAT
>CACZGY010000123.1 GCA_902780815.1 uncultured Eubacteriales bacterium | reverse complement strand
TCATCGATCTTTTCCCGGAAGAATTCTGCATCATCCTACTCGCACGGCTGCATCTCAAAGTTCAAGAACTGCATCATTTCCGCTTCACCACTATCGATCTCACCGGTTTCCCTGAATCCGAACTTATGATAGATATGCATACCAATCTCATTCTCAGGTTCTGTGGACAGGTGGAGCCTGTCTGCTCCATTATCGCGGAAGTATTTGATTATCTCGGTGAGTGCTGCCTGCCCGTAGCCCTTGCCTTGTTCGGATTTGTCGATCATGAATCGCCAGAGCCAGTATCTGTCATCTTCGTCTTCAGCTTCAGGATCAAAGGCAAACATGCAGAAGCCGACCAGTCTGCTGTCCGCATAGATAGCAAACGTACGGGCAACGCCGGGATGTTTTGCGTTGGTCTCATCAGCCTGCTTCAGCGAATAGTCATTAGGAGCGACAAACGGCTGATCCTCGCGCACAGACAGTGCAATGACCGCCTCACGATTTGTTTCATCTATAGGTACTAATGATATATTCATATTTATTTCTCCATTATTCTTGAGCATTTACAGTTACTGTTGCGGGCACCAAAAAAGGAGCTGATGCTACGCAGAAATGAGCACACGAAAAACACGGCTATAATTCTCCGTATTTATCGTGTCACAATTACCTGCAGATCACTCCTGTACCTCCTCGATTCTTTATTTCAATATACCTTCATACAACTGCTGTGTCAATTACTGCAACTATAAAAACAGCTATTACTGTTTTGCTAAATAATAATCTCACGCTTTATCGCAGAAAAGGCTGTATTAGTGAAGATGCCGCAAGGCCCGGTTACCGGATCAACACTCCGTACTTCTGGCTCGATTATGAAAAAGCAGTGCTCGCTGCCGTCAGCTTCAAAAGCAACAGCAGCGAGCCGGTCTATTCTTTATTCATCAGTAATCCCTAAAGTGAAACAGGGGGACGGTTCTTTGAATTTATCACTTGAAGATGGTACCCCTCTGGCTGTTCAAACCAGATGCATATATCATTGCCGATCAAGTTATACAGTGCAGAATTTTCTGCTCATCATTCAACTTAAGAATCTATCTATGTGAGATGTGTACCTTCTCGAACTCTTTCGAGGAATGATGATGGCCATGTTTTGTTTCTGACGCGTAGTGATCATGAACATGAGAATGGACAATCGTATGTGTATGCATATGCCCATCATGGAAATGCGTGTATGTGTGCTGATGTTCATGTTCATGACTGCGGATCAAAGTATCTGTCACTGTAACAGACGCGCCCGCTGCCATGATAGCAAGAGCAATCAGATAGATCCATGTCAGCTTCTCATGTAAGAACATGAACGAAAGGAATGCTCCGATAAACGGAGCAACGGCATAATAGGCACTTGTCTTGGCTGCCCCGATAATATTCTGAGCCCTCACATAAAGGAATATACTCAGTCCATATGACGCAAATCCTAGAACAAGTGCGATCGCAGCGTATCTGAGGCCCGGCAATGACTCATGCCTGACAAATGCTATGATCAGAGCTCCCAGCCCTGAAAATATTCCTTTCAGTACCACTATCTGATATGTGTCTTTTGAAGATATGCTTCTGGTGCAGTTGTTTTCAAAACCCCAGCATATGGTGGCAGCTATGACAAACAGCGATCCGTATGAAAAGCTGAAACTTCCTTTTCCTTCAAACGAAAGAAGAATGCTCGACAGTGTTATGAGGATGATGGCGCACCACAGCCTTCTGCTCACCTTTTCTTTGAAAATAAAGAGCGCTATGACTGTTGTTGCAACTATCTCAAAATTTCCAAGAAGAGACGCGTTGGCAGATGTCCCGCAGCTGATACCAAGCATGAGAAAAATAGGTGCAGCAATATCGAGGACAATCATGCCTATCACATAAGGTAAATCATTTCTGTCGAGCCGGTCCCCCTTCTCTCCTTTGTCAGCAAGCGACAGTCCTGCCATTCCGATGCCTGCTCCTAGGTACAGTAAGGCAGCCATCATTGTTGGTCCTACCTGCGAAAGCAACAGTTTTGAAACAGGTACATTGACGGCATAAAAAGCAGCAGCAAGCAGCGCGTAGATTATAGCTTTGGATTTACTCATTTCCATATAGGACATCGGTTGACCGCTTCTCCCGGTATATGTATCATATATTTGTTACCGAATACCGTGTTCAGTAACAGTTTATTTCTCATTTCCTTATTCTTCAATAATCAGAAAAAGTGATATGTTCTATATTGAACATTTTCGTGTAATTGTTCGGGAGTTTGTCAGATGGACAGAAGACAAAAAAAGACCAGAAACGCTATTTTCAGTGCATTTACAGATTTGTTAAGAACTGAATCCTATTCAAAAATTACTGTACAGCAGATAATCGACAAGGCGGACATTGGAAGGACTACCTTCTACTCGCATTTTGAAACCAAAGATGATCTTCTGAAATCTCTTAGTCAGGAAATATTCGATCATGTTTTCTCTGATGATTTAGACAAAGAAAAAACCCACGACTTCTCGCAAAATCATGGGACGGGAGACCGTATCCTGCATATTCTTTATCATTTGCAGGAGCACATGGATTATCTGTCCGGCATACTGTCAGGTGACGGCGGAGAGTTATTTATGGATTTTTTCAAAGCATATCTGGTCGATCTGTTCACTCCGTCAGTTCGCTCTGTTACCAGATCTGCTCCTGAGGATTATATTCTAAACCATATGATATGTGACTTTTCAGAAACTATCAGATGGTGGTCACGCAACCCGCAGTATTCACCGGATGAAATCTGCAACTTCTTTCTTGAAAGCACACCTATTTCTGAATAACAAGCTGTTGATAATACAACATATACCTATTCTGTTTTAAAAGAAAACACCGTCGCAGATCCCGTGACAGTAAGGATTTGCGGCGGTCTCCTGTTTATTACATAGCTCCTTTTCGGGCGATCACAACCCATATGGTCTTGAATAAGATGTGAATATCCCGTTTGAGAGACCAGTTTTCTATGTATTCCCTATCCAGACGGACTACAGTGTCAAAGTCACGGATCTGGCTGCGTCCACTGACCCACACATTTCTGAAGTCTCTACAAAACCGTACTTGAGATAGATATCCCTTGCACGTGTGTTTTCGGGTTCGTAGGATAACCATACATTTTGTGCCTCTCCACAAGGAAAGGTTCGAATCAATGATACGGCAGCATCCATTGTTTGTTTTCCCAGACCCTGCCCCTGATACTTCTGGTCTATCATCAGTCTCCAAAGAGAGTAGTTTTCTTTAATCAAATCACTCTCCTCTTCGTTGCCTACTGTTCCTTTGCCAATCATGACAAACCCGATGAGAATCTCATCATTATATACTGCAAGCGGCAGAGCATTATTATTACCTTCGTTCCTCGTAGCGTATGCTTCTGCAAGGCTCTGTATGTTCTCTGCAACGAATTCCTTTTGGTTTTCGAAAGGTTCCAAAGCGCAAACCTTCCAGATATTCTTATTTGTTATTTCTTCAAATCTGATCATCTCAGCCAATTCCCCATAATCATATCATGCTGTCTCTATCCTGCCCTTTATACAGGAAACGACGAACTTCCATTATCTTTTGACCCCCTCCGGCATCTATTACCACATAGAAAACAATGAAGTTGTCTACATAGATTCTGTAATAGGGGTGCTTTCTTTCAAACATAGAAGGATAAGTCTCAAAAGACTCTGCGATAGGCAGTCTTTCGAGTATAGCTGCTTCTACATAATCTACAAGTCTTAGGGCAGCAGCTGGATTGCGTTTTTCAAAAGCAATGTATTCGACCTTTTCATTGAGGTCCTCATAAAATAGAGGCAAGTATCTGAGCTTGTATTTGCTATTTGGCATTTATACGCTCCCTTATTCCTCCAAAGACCTCCTCATGTGTCATTCGTCTGGAATCATGCTCGGCCGCATAATCAGCTTGGTCCAGAAGCAATTCATAATATGAAGTTAATCTTGAATAAGCTTCAAGGCTCAGCACAACCATCGAACCATATCCATTCTTAGTAAGGTATACCGGGTTGCCCTCTTTTACAGTTGCCTCAATTTCCGTAAATTTATTTCTGAGATCAGAGACCGGTCTTATCTGTATCATGGCTAAATCCTTTCGTGCTATTATCATAATTATGATAATATATTGCCACTTTCGCAATCGCATGTCAATGTGGTATTCTTTTTTAATCTAGTCACATCTAACCACCGCCAAAAGAATAGACCCGTTGTTCAACGGGTCTGGTGGTGGAGCGTAGGGGGATCGAACCCCTGGCCTCAAGATTGCGAACCTTGCGCTCTCCCAGCTGAGCTAACGCCCCACAACAAACTGATTATAATATGCACAGTTCGATACTTCAACAGATAAATAAAAAATACAACCGGCATGGCTATTTGGCCAGGCCGGCTGCATATTGTTCTGCCTGTTTAGCGTATCAGTCCATTGCGATAAGTGCAGGGATCGTTTCCTCGAAGTTGACCCCATACCATGGTTTTTTAGGGTCTTCCATGGTTACTTTAATGGTATGAGCTGTATAATCGGCTGCTATCCTCATAGCGTCTTTCCAGTCCTTGCCGTGCATGATCTCACCGATGACAGTACTTGAGAAGAGATCGCCCGTGCCATGGAACATAGCGCCTATTTTATCATTCTGATAAACGTAAAGCTCATCCTTTTCCCTGTCGTATCCCATTATGCCTGTTTTGCCCTTGTTGAGTGAAACACCCGTAAGAACACTGATGCGTGCACCTAGGTTCACGACCTTTGAAAGGAGATCTTTTACATATGCCTCGTCGTACTCTTCGCGGTACTCAGTATCTGTCATGATGCATGCTTCAGTTATGTTCGGCACTATCATGTCAGCGCAGGCGCAGAGTTCAGCATTTTTGCGCGCGTAGTTCATATCGAAAGCAGGATACAGCTTGCCGTTGTCTGCCATTACAGGATCCACAAAAATGAGTTTATCCTTGCCGCTCCCGAATGTTTTGAACAGATCTTTCATCATATCGATCTGCTCAACAGTGCCAAGGTATCCTGTATATATGGCATCAAACTCCACACCTTCGTCCTGCCACTTTTCGCAGATAGGCACGATCTGATCTGCCAGATCCTTTACTGTAAAACTCTTGAACAGCGTGTGGTTGGAAAGTACCGCTGTAGGCAGAATCACACACTCCACTCCCAATGCCGAAATGACCGGAAGCGCAATCGTGATAGAGCATTTGCCCAGACATGAAATGTCCTGTACTGTAAGAATTCTTTTCATAGGTTTAATTCTCCCCATATAATTAATCTCAGTCCCTCTCTGTACCGTTACTTACTATAACACATTCTATGAAATTGTGTTAAGATGCAGGACTAATAAAAAGAGCTTAATGTAAGATAACTATGTAAAAAAATATACTGACGTAGTGTCAGGAGGTAATCTATGAAAAAAGAAAAAAGAAGGATTTTGCTCGTGATGCTTCTCTGCATCACAATGATAGGAACCACTCTCCTTTCGGCTTGCGCTGATCCGGATCCTGAGGAGCCGGAAGCTCCTCCAAGCAATTCACTGACAGGTGAAACAGCTGAGCAGGGATACGATGAAGCTGCCGGTGAAAGACGTGTTGCTGCATTCGTAGTCGAGAACGCGCCTGATGCAAGACCTCAGTGGGGAATGGACGATGAAAACTACTCACCGGACATCATACTTCAGGGCGAAGTCGAGGGTGGAGTCACCAGAACACTTTGGTTCTACGCTGACTATGAAAAGCTTCCGGAGATCATCGGACCTACAAGAAGTGCCCGTCCGCCTTTCGTCAAGTTTTCGGAACTCTTCGATTCCATTTTCATACACTGGGGCATGAGCCATACAGAAAGCGGATATGTCGGTGCCGACAGGGTATTCAAGAAGCATAAGGTCGACCACATCGATCAGATGAAACTCGATGACCAGGAAGGAATGTACGGAAGAGATCAGTCAAGAGCGGTGAACGTTGAACACAGAGGAATCATCTATGGTGATAAAGTTCCTGCAACGATCAAGAATCTGGGATTCAGAACCGAACCAAAAGAGTACACAGCACTCAGCTTCAACACCATTCCGGAACCTGCAAGCGAGACCCCTGCTACTCAGATCGGCGTAAAATACTCTGACAGAGCATTTGAGGACTCATACTGGACCTATAACGAAGAGGACGGCATGTATCACTCGAGCGATTTCGAAAATGATCTCAAGAGAGAGAACCTGCTGGTACTCTACGACGATACAGAGTACATCACCAAGGCATACTATCCTGGTCCAGGAAGCTCGGGCAGTGTGACATACTGCGATTACAAGCTTGCCGGAGGTGACGGCAAATACTTCAGCCAGGGAACTGTCAAGGATATCAAGTGGCAGATAGTGGATGGAAAGCTCGAGATAATCGACCCGTCGATCGATGCAGAAACAGCCCAGACTGCTAATGATGAAGCACATGCAGCAGCACTTGAGGCCGCCAAGGAAAGCGAAGACGGAACATGGCCGGCTTATAAAAAGTACGCTATTGTTGCTCCTGAAAACGAGGACGGCGAGATGAGTGATGAAGAAGTACTGGCTAACTCATATGTTCTGCAGAGCCTCAACGTAGGCAAGACCTGGATCGGCTGGATCTCAAGAAACAATGGCGGTTCAGTAACTTCCAAGTAACAGACAGAGCTTATGTAAACAAACTGATCCCGCAGGACTGAACTGAACCCAAAATGTTAGACACATTTTGGCAGGACACTAGGCTACTAACAAGGACTGAATTCTGTACTGAACAGGGCTCAGTCCTTTTAGCTTGC
>CACZGY010000122.1 GCA_902780815.1 uncultured Eubacteriales bacterium | reverse complement strand
ACATCGAAGGCTAAGAGCCAGGCTCACATTGATGCCGGCGCTAAGAAGGTTCTCATTTCGGCTCCTGCAGGCAACGATCTTCCAACCATCGTATTCGGAACAAATGATGACATCCTTACAAAAGAGGATACAATCGTTTCCGGAGCTTCCTGCACAACAAACTGCCTTGCTCCTATGACAAAGGCACTCAACGATTACAAGCCGATCCAGACTGGATTCATGACAACCATCCACGCTTACACAGGTGACCAGATGATCCTCGACGGACCACAGAGAAAGGGCGACCTCAGAAGAGCAAGAGCTGGCGCTGTAAACATCGTTCCTAACAGCACAGGCGCTGCTAAGGCTATCGGCCTGGTAATCCCTGAACTCGCAGGCAAGCTGACAGGAAACGCTATGAGAGTTCCTGTTCCATCAGGCTCCATCACAATCCTCGATGCTATCGTTAAGGACGACACAGACTCGGTAACAGTAGAGGCAATCAACGCTGCAATGAAGGCTGCAGTTACAGATTCCTTCGGATACACAGAGGACGAGATCGTTTCGAGCGACATCATCGGAATGAGCTATGGTTCACTCTTCGATGCAACTCAGACTGTAGTAATGCAGTGCGCTGAGCACCTCTTCGAGGTCAGAGTAACATCCTGGTATGACAACGAGATGAGCTATGTAAGCCAGCTCGTAAGAACTCTGAAGCACATGGTAGAACTCGGCTAATCAGACACCGAAACAGAAGAAAAACTCCGGTTCAATACCGGAGTTTTCTTATGCAAAAAATATGGTATTATTAGCGGTGAAAGATTAAGTTGATAATAGAGGTAAGGACTATGTATTACAGCGAAACCGAAGCAAGAAAGCTCGTCATCGAGGCAGGACTCAGACTTCTCGAAAACAGGCTCATCGCCCGTACATGGGGAAATATCAGTGCGAGGATCAGCAAGGATGAATTCATCATCACTCCGAGCGGCAGGGCTTACGACAGGCTGACACCGGACGATCTTGTGAAGGTAAGGGTGAGCGACTGCTCATACTCGGGCAATGTGAAGCCTAGCAGCGAGAAGGGCGTACATGCAGCGGCATACTCGCAAAGAAGTCATATAGGATTCATCATCCATACTCACCAGTACTATGCATCCGCAGTAGCAGCGGAATGCAGAAACATCAGGACAGCTCCATGTGCGGCATATGCTCTGCCTGGCACTACAAAGCTGAAAAAGTTTGTAGGTGAAGCGATAAAAAACAATCCTTATGAGAATGCGTTTCTGATGGCAAGGCACGGCACGCTCATACTCGGTTCCGACATGGAGGAGGCATTTGACAGAGCCGAAGCCCTGGAGGATAAGTGCAGGAGCCTTGTTGAAGCGCGGGTAAATCTGAATGCGGCTGAGGCGGACAGGGAATTCGATACATCGAAAGTGAATATCAGGGCACTGCCTTTCGTTAAGGTGGTCAGCGATCCTTATATCATGAAATGCTGCGAAAAAGGCAGGACCGTCGGCTCTTTCATAGACGATTTTGCACAGATAGTCGGTCCTGACATGCAGGTGATCGATTGTGATGAGTGGGCAGCAGAGCGTACGCTGCTTGGATACTCCACAAACCAGACTGCCAGAAATCTTATCGGAAAGATGCCGATGACCGGAGCTCTCGACCGCATGGGCGGACAGCAGCCTGCACTCAATTCTGCGATCGGACGCAATGCCGTGCTTGTTAAGGGCGTAGGAGCAGTATGCGCCGGCAAGACCAAGGCTGATGCGGAGGCTATCGCAATGATAGTCAGCAAGAACTGTGCAGCTGCATGCTATGTAAAATATGCAAAACCGCTCGGAAACATAGATGCCAGGCTACAGAGGTACATCTATCTGACGAAATACTCGAAAAAGATGGAAGCATAGGGAAGACGGATAATGAAAAACAAGGAAGTAATCAGAGCAATCAAATTCGCTCTGATTTCCGCTTCTGCGGGAATAATAGAAATAGGGCTGTTCACTGTCCTGAACGAATTTACAGGCCTGAGATACTGGCCGTGCTATCTGACAGCGCTGATTGCATCCGTGCTGTGGAACTTCACCATCAACAGGCGTTATACTTTCAAATCCACAAAGAATGTTCCGCGCGCGATGGCGATGGTTTTCGCGTTCTACCTGGTATTTACTCCGGTGACTACGATACTCGGCGACTACCTTGCTGAGACCGCAGGCTGGAACGAGTACCTGGTGACAGGACTCAATATGGCATTGAACCTCACACTTGAGTATCTGTACGACACGTTCATCGTTTACAGAGGCGACATGGACAACAACGACATCGCACAGAAGGAAAAGAGAAAAAATGGAAGATAAAACTAAGCTGTCGTGTGTAGACTGCGGGGTCAAAAACTGCGAAACCAGAGATAAGGAGTATCCTGAGTTCTGCCTTACCACCGGCCTTTCTGACGAAACCATAGAGAAGGTCAGAAAGCTATACGAGGAAGAGGAGAACAACAGGGTGTCTGTGGTCTCGGCGGAGATAGAAAATGAATTCTATCTCAGGTATACGCGAGTGCAGGAACTGGTTGAATTTGCAAAAAGAATGGGGTTCCGCAAGATCGGGATCGCAACCTGCGTAGGGCTTCTCGAGGAGAGCCGTGTGCTCGCACGCATTCTCAGAAATAAAGGCTTTGAGGTATACGGAGCGGCATGCAAGATCGGATCCTTTGAAAAGAAGTCTGTAGGAGTTGCTGAAGAGGACATGGTCAACACAGGAGCCATAATGTGCAATCCTATCATGCAGGCTGAGGTACTTAATGAGGCAGGAACCGACTTTAATGTAGTGATGGGCCTGTGTGTGGGACACGACAGTCTGTTCTATAAGTACTCGAAGGCACTGGTCACAACGCTTGTCGCAAAGGACAGGGTACTTGCTCACAATCCTGTCGGCGCTTTGTATCAGATAGGCTCGTATTACAAAAAACTGATGAAGGATGATGAATGATGGGGATGCTCAGATACGTAGACAGAAGAAATACAGACTGCTTCAAGTGGGACGGTCTTGATAAAACGTTCAGCAGGGGAGATCTGCTGGCTATGTGGGTCGCCGACATGGATTTTCAGGTGCCGGAATGCGTCCGCAGGAGACTCTCGGATTACATAGAACTCGGCACATTCGGATACTATAACCCTCCTGCCGGGTACTACAATGCTTTCATCGAATGGGAGCAGAAGTATCACGGCTATGAAGTTAAGCGCGAATGGATGAGGTTCGCTCCGGGCGTTGTGCCGGCATTCAACTGGCTGGTGCAGATGCTGTCCGGTGAAGGGGAGGCTGTCGCAATTATGCAGCCTGTCTATTATCCGTTCATGAAGGCGATAGAAAACAATGGCAGACGTCTGGTGAACTGCCCGCTGCTGCAGACAGACCGCGGTTATGAAATGGACTATGACGGTTTCGAAGAAACGATTGTGCGCGAAGACGTCAAGGTGTTCATCTTCTGTTCACCGCACAACCCGGTCGGCCGAGTCTGGAAGAAAGATGAGACACGCCGCATGCTCGACATCTGCAAAAGGCATGGCGTGTTCGTGATATCTGATGAGATCCATCAGGACATTATAATGAGCGGAAACAAGCATGTTCCTTCGGCTATAGTGGGTGATGAAGCCGGAACTTACGATGACATACTTGTCACCCTGACAGCTGCAACCAAGACATTCAATCTTGCAGCAGTCCAGAATTCCATTGTGATCATTCCGGATAAAACGATCCGCGCAAAGTGGGATATGTTTTCACAGGGCATTCGCATTACCGGAGGAAACGCTTTCGGATATATCGCCGTACAGGCGGCATATGAGGAAGGCCGCCCGTGGTTCGATGAGCTGCTTGGCGTTATTGAGGGTAATTACAGGTATCTCCGCGAGAGGCTGGAGGCAGAACTTCCGGATGTCAGAGTTGCCGATCATGAGGGCACATATCTTCTTTGGATCGACTTCAGCGCATATATGGACAAAATCATCGCTAAGGCCGCCGGAGCATCCGGTGCAAATTCAGCAGATCCGGGTGCTGAGAATGCGGCTGTGACTGCGATGCAGCATTTAATGGAAGACGAATGCGGTATTGCTGTTGACTACGGCGCCTGGTTCGGCGGCAGTGAATATGCCGGATGCATCAGAGTGAATCTCGCAACATGCCGCGAAAACATAGAGACCGCTGCCGACAGAATAATCGGAGCGCTTAAGTAATGAAAATCCCGGGCTTTGAGCCCGGGATTTATTGTGTTTTTGATTTGTGAATGCTGTTTAGCCGCAGATCTCGGTCAGGGCTTTGATGGCGGCGTCGACGTCAGCTTCGGTATTGAAGTTGCCGAAGCTGAAACGCACAGT
>CACZGY010000121.1 GCA_902780815.1 uncultured Eubacteriales bacterium | reverse complement strand
AGCATGAACTTTCCGAGTGTAGCGCCGTTCTCAGCCTCTACTCTCATTCTGAGGTTCTTCTCTGTGCTGTCTGTCAGTACCTCGCCGAGGAGCTCAGCAAACTTAGCTGCGTGCTCAGCTTCTTCAAAAGCAGCGGTCTTCCAGTATTCACCGATTTCAGGATAGCCTTCTCTGAAAGCTACTCTGGACATAGCAAGATACATACCTACTTCACTGCACTCGCCTTCAAAATTAGCTCTGAGGTCTGCGATGATCTCAGGATCTACTCCCTGTGCAACGCCGAGAACATGCTCAGCAGCCCATGTCATTTCTTCTTCCTGCTTGATGAACTTTTCTGCAGGAACCTTGCATACCGGGCACTTTTCAGGAGGCGTATCTCCCTCATGAACATAACCGCAAACACTGCATACCCATTTTGCCATAATTCTTTCCTCCTTTGGAATGATGATTGTTGTTTTTACCGGGACGTTTATGTCCTTATGTTCAACGATGTAATATTACCATAACCGCTACAATCTTGCACCGATTTTTATACAATTCCGCATGAATTTTATAAGTACAATTGTTAACCCATTTTCAATTGATTAAACACCTCTAATGTGATATTGTAAGTGACGTAATAAAGGGGTCCGCGAATAAGGAGAAACGGATATGAAGATTCAGCAGTCTGCAGAAGATTATCTCGAAGCAATGCTCGTACTTCAGGAAGAGCATGGTTATATACGTTCGATAGATATAGCGAAATACCTCGGCGTTACCAAGCCGAGCGTTTCCTATGCTGTCAAACGTCTGCGGGAAAGCGGCTATATAAACATGAATGCCAATGGTCCAATTACTCTGGCCCCTGCAGGCTATAAAATCGCTAAGAGGATCTATGAAAGGCATAAAGCACTGACATCATTCCTCATAAAGCTCGGCGTCAGTCAGGAACAGGCTGAGGAGGACGCATGCAAGATAGAACATGTCATCTCACACGAGACATATGTGGCCATCTGTGATTATGTAAATGAAGGAAGCGACGAAAAACTGGGCAACTACGATTTCGAATAGCTGAACTTCTGCAATTAAAAAAATGCATAACAAAACGCCTTACCGTAAGGTAAAGCGTTTTTTTATGCGTTCAGCAATTACTTGAGGATGATGGTATTGTCTATAGCCGAAGCATCCTCTGCGATAGCCTTCAGTCCCTCAGAAAGATCGGATACTGTCGCATGCTCAAGATCTGCTACAGGAACACTGAAATCTGCAGCTACAGGATCATCTGCGATCTTGTCCATTACGATAGTCGGAGCGCTGCTGACAGTGTCCTCTGCAGGCTCTTCGATCTCAGGAAGCTCAACTTCATCTGCGAGATCTCTGATGATATCAAAATCGTCGCCTTCGAGACGCTCGATCTCTGCCTGGAGCATCTTGCGGAAGTTGCTCTTGAGTCTTCTGACCTTTGTGCTCAGGATCTCATATTCATCATTCATCTTTCTGACGTTGACCTTTGCATCAAGAAGCATGTTCTCTGCCTCGAGCTCGGCATCTCTCATCATAAGCTCAGCTCTTCTCTCAGCACTTGCAGAGATGTCTGCCATCAGCTTCTTTGCTGTCTCGAGAGTCTCTACCATTGCATTGTCATCTTTCTGAGCTTCTTCGAGCTGCTTCTCGAGAGCTTTGATCTTGTGCGCCATCGATCTGTTGTCGTTGAGCACCTTCTCGTAGTCTGCTACGATAATATCCAGGAACTCGTCTACCTCTCTGGAGTTGTAACCTTTCTTATCGCGGCTGAATTCTTTCTTATCAATATCAATCGGCATTATCATAGTGTATGCACCTCACCTTTCCTCTTGAATTATCTGACTTGATTTATAAAGTGGACCTGATTATTTCCACGGACTTTCTTTTACACTTTTACCGGACTCTGTCGCCCTGTCTACCATTGCCTTTATGTTAACATTATGAGGAGCAAAAAGGTAGATATTCTGGTTTATTCTCTGGATGCTGCCCTTGAGAGCGTATGTTGCTCCGCTGAGGAAATCGAACATCTTGCGGGCAAGATCTGTCTCGACCTTTTCCAGGTTAATGATTATAGGCTTGTTTGCTCTGAGATTGTCGATCAGCTTTCTGCATTCATCGATATTCTTCGGCTCTATCACCACCATTCTAAACGCGCCAGAGTCATTGCGCGAAGACTTGTCTACCTGTTCTTTGTTCTCAGTAAACTTCTGCGGCGGTGCCACTTCGCTGAATGCGAGCGGGCTGATGCCTGTGCTGAGAGGTGGTTCCGGAGCGGCTGCAGCGGCAACTGCCGATCCTCTCAATTCATTTTTGTAAGCATCGATCTCTTCCTGAGAGATGTTATCGTAGTCGTCATCATACTCATCAGTGATTCCGACCAGGTCTTTCATTTTGTCCATGAAACCCATTTCTTCTTTTTCCTCCTCTACCTATAATTGCGCGGTCCGAATATCGAACTGCCGACTCTGACTATTGTTGCTCCTTCTTCGATTGCCACTTCGAAGTCTCCTGACATTCCCATCGAAAGCTCGGTCGGAGCGAATCTATCATGCGGAAGATCCCATTTCTTCATCTCCTTGAAGAGCTCTGCCGCCTCTCTGAAGTACGGCCTTGAATCCTCCGGCTCCGCTGCGATAGGCGGTATGCACATGATGCCGCACACTCTTACATTGGAGCATTCTTCAGTTATTTCTGTTACAAGCTGCTTAAGATCTGTCGATGCGATGCCGGACTTAGTCTCCTCCATTGCGGAGTTGATCTCAATCAGCACATCCATCATGATGCCTGCAGCAGCTGCGCGTTTATCAATTTCACGGGCCAGTTTCAGCGAATCGACGGAATGGATCATCACGACCCTGTCGATCACCTGCTTGACCTTGTTGGTCTGCAGATGGCCTATGAGATGCCACCTGACCGGACTGACGTCATCATATTTTTCCAGAAGCTCCTGGACCCGGTTCTCTCCGATGTCGGTCGCGCCGGCCTCGATCGCCTCATTTATCTCTGACGCAGTATGAGTCTTTGTGACCGCTACGAGTCTTACGTCCGCGGGTTCCCTCCCGCTTCTGACAGCAGCCTCATCTACACGTCTTTTTACTTCTGTAAATCTTTCACCAATGGTCATTGCTTTTTTGTTTTTTCGTCTTTGCCCTTATCCTTAAGGCTTGCTATGTCTTCTTCTGAAGGTTCCGCTATGACCTCGTCATAAGTGCCGATGGTCTCTACGTAGTTTCCTTCATCGTCGACATATATATCGGAAAACACAACGCATTTCGTTCCGTCATCAGCCTTAGCTTTTACCGGAGTGAACACGTGCTCTCCCAGTTTATTGATTACGAAAACGCCCCGTTTGCCATCCGGTGCTTCGACGATACTTCCGTCTTCGAGTACCAGACCTTCTGCGCTTTCCACAGTGACTTTAGTATCGAGGTTACGTATCTCAAGGAATCCGTCAAAAAAGGTTTTGCAGGTCAATGTGATCCTTGTATTTTTGCCTTCATCCCTTACTTCTCTTACCGTTACCGGTACATTCTCGCCATTTACCTCGATATAGACGGTCTCACCCTCCATATACTTGGCCGCATCTTCTTTTTTAAGGTAGTATACGAGATACCACTTTCTGTTGCGGACGATCTTGAATACCGGGTAATTCTCTCCACAGCTCCTGGCAGGAACTTTTATTGCCTTGCGCCCTGTAAGCTCTTTCAGGTCATCATAGTTAAGGCTTTCGATCGCCTTAGTACTGAGCCTGGCTTCTGCCCCGTCTACATAGTAGCTGACATAACCGGCTGTGCGTGTTGTCCCGTCTTCTGTGGTCGAATAAGTATCGCCAAGCTCTTTTAAAATGCCGGAATACCTGCCGCCGCGGAGCCCAAGCTTCGGCTCTTCTTTCTCCGTTTCAGCGTCAGTCTTTTCCTGCTCTTTTTCGTCCTTTTTTGCATCGTCAGCCGTTTTTGTGTCTTTTGTTTCAGCTGCCTTGCTGTCTTTTGAATCCGATGCGTTCTTGTCGTCTTTTTCAGCGTCCGTTTTAGTGTCAGCTTCGGTCTCAGCTTCTTCCTCCTCATCGATTATTTCCTCATCGGTCGGAGTAAGCTCGATGACTTTGGTGCCCGCCTTTACGAGTCTGTTGCTGTCAGCAAGCCTGTTGATCTTGCTTTTCTGTGCAGCGACATACACTCTTTCGTCTCTCACAATAAAAGCAGAGACAAGTCCTACATATACCAGGAACGCAACTATCCACTTTTTGTTAAATAGCCCTCTTCGATTGGTTTCCATAGTTCAGAAAGATTATACAACAAAAAATACCTGCGATACAATATGTATTTATCTGCAGGTATTCAAATTACTACATTTTGTGTGATTCCTTCATCACATATATTTTGCCAGTATTGCCTTCTGCCTTTTTGTAAGCGGCGGCTCACTTTTCACATATGCTTCGAACAAATCCGGTCTTCTTTCCTTTGTAAGTGAAAGAGCCTGCTCCCAGCGCCAGAGGTCTATTTCTCCGTGATTCCCCGACAGGAGTATCTCCGGGACCTCATCCCCGCGGTACTCGCGCGGTTTGGAATACTGTGGATACTCGAGCAGCCCGGAGTATATGGACTCATCATTGACCGATTCCTCCCCGGCCAACACTCCGTCCATGAACCTCGCTACAGTATCGATAAGCACCATTGCAGGCAGCTCCCCGCCTGTCAGCACATAGTCTCCGATCGAGACCTCACGCGCGCCGAGTCTGTCAAGAGCACGCTGATCCACGCCCTCGTAGTGGCCGCAGAGTATGGTGATCTCTTCCCTGTCCGAGAGTTCCCTGGCCATTTCGCCTGAAAGCATCTCTCCCCGGGGCGACATGTAGATGACTTCTCCGCCGAAACCGCTTCCTTCGAATGCGTCCAGGATAGGCTGCACCTGCATCACCATGCCGGCTCCTCCTCCGTATGGAGTATCGTCAACGCGGTTATGCCTGTCAGTCGTATAATCCCTGATATCCGTGATGTTCAGCTCGATTATTCCGTTGTCGACAGCTCTTCCCAGCATGCTCATGCGAAGCGGCGCGAACATATCCGGGAAGATTGTAAGAATGTTTATCTTCATATCAGTCCAAAAATCCCGGGATCAGCTCCACTTCGATGATGCCTGCCTCTTCATCTATGCCCCTGAGGAAAGCGTCTACCGCAGGGATGAGCACGCTCTTCCCTTCAGCAGTCACGACATCAAGTATGCTCTGCGCAGTGTTCTGTATCACATCTTTGAGTATGCCGACCTCCCTGCCGTCAGTCGTGTCTATGACCCTGCAGCCGATCAGGTCGCGCACATAATGTTCTCCCTCCGGGAGCTCTTCAAGGTCAGACGCGTAAATGCTGACCTCCATGCCTCTGATTTCTTCGGCTGCATTGCGGTCTTCTATGCCCTCAAGCCTGACGACCGGCCTGTCCTTCTGATATCTCAGCCTTTTGATGGCTGCATCCATGGTTTTTCCTGCACGCTCAAGAAGGAGGACTTTGCCCTCCTTCAGATTGGTCGAATCCTGCGCATAGAGTGTGATCCTGACTTCGCCTTTGATCCCCAC
>CACZGY010000120.1 GCA_902780815.1 uncultured Eubacteriales bacterium | reverse complement strand
AGTTTAAGTAAGACCTTGTCTTTACCATTCATTACGCTAATAAACTCCTTTAATCATGCTCTTCCAAGCACACAAATATTCATTAAATTATACCATTAACCAACATATCTAATCTATGAATTTTCCTTCACATGTAAAAGACGGCAGCACCCTTACTGTGATGCTGCCGCCACTTATTTCATTGTCACGCACTTGTTTAGAAGTTTGGCCTGTATACTTCGAGTTTCTTCTTGTTGGATGAAGTGAAGAACTTGGATGTCGAAGTATTGATGAATCCGTAAAGAGCTCTTGGATAGGAGGCTTCAGCGCAATATGTCTTGCCATCGATCTTAAGATACATACATACGTGCTTGCTGCCCGATGTCGGTTCATAGATGAAGATGTCTCCGCTCTGTAGTTCGGATTCCTTATAGTGGTACGGAACCTTTACCCAAATCTCCGGATGGCTGGAGAAATATGTCCACTGCTTGCCTAGTGTTCTCGGCAAATTACCATCCACCCCGCTGTAATCACAGACTGTACCTATAAACACATCACATGAGGCGCCTGTCTTAGGTCCCGTTCCCCAGGAATTGTGCTCAGGATAGGCAGCGTCCAAAGCAAATTTGTACGCCTCTGTCGGCTTGCTCCCATACGTACTTTTTGCAGTCCCGCAAGGCCATGCCAGCGCCTGCGCAGCTTCTGCAAGTCTCTGCGATCCAGTGCTCTTCCTGACAGTAAACGACTTGTTGATAGGCATGTACTCCTTACCGTTAACCACAACTGCTACTCTGTAGGTGTAGCTGCCAGGTGCAAGAGTACCAAACTTGATATCCGCATCAGCTTTGACGATCTCGCATTTAGTGGCATTCACGCTCAAATCCTTGTAGAGGACCCAGTTTCCTCCGGTATCAAGGACTCCCACTCTGGCAGTCTGTATTATCTGCGTGCTGTCTATGGTTCCCAGTAAAGTGAACGGTATCTTCTCAAGTATGCTTCCCGGATATGTTGCACCCTTGATGGTAAATGAAGGATCGCCATCAGGTACTGCAGCAGGATTTGATGGCTGTATCATTGCTGCAGGGGTAACGGCAGTCTTAACTACGTCCACTACACCGAGTCTCGCCCAGTCTGAGCATACATAGTAATACTTGCTGCCCTTCTTGATCTTATACCATACAGTATTGTTTCCTTTTACATTTGCAGACAGGACAACGGTCAGTAGACTTTTGTTTTTAAACGTTCCGACCTTTTTCATCTTCGTGCCCGGCCCTGTCCTGTAATTAAGGTCGCTTATGGTTATGCCGCTCGTGGTCGAATATTTTACATTCTTGAGATAGTCTGATCTGACATATCCCTTTTTACCTGAGGCAGAAACGTAGTACCATTTATATTTTGCACTGGTCTTGTTCTTCTTGAGGAATACCTCTTTTGAAATGGTGACTTTAGTGTTGTATTTGAGTTTTACCACTTTCTTCGAAGATGAGGAGGCCTTTGCTCTAAGATACAGCCCCTTCTTGGATTTCACTTGTCCTGTCGCATTAGGCGCCGCTGCTGCAAATGCTGCAGATGACGACTCAGCATAACTGTTTATCTGCCCAACACAGCATGTGCAAATGAGGGTCAGGGCAGTCAATATAATAAGAGTGAAGCGTAAAGCTCCTCTTTGGTGCCTGTGTTCATTTGACATAAAAATGACCTCCTTCCCCACATTAGTGAGTATGAGGTCATTCTAACAGCCTATTTGTAAGGGCATCAACATAACTTGATATATATTAAGTATTAGTCTTCGTAATATTCGTCGTATACCGCTTCTGCTTCTTCATATGTCATGGAGCCGCTTACAACTTCGGTGTCTCCGACAAGCAGCTTATAATTCTCATTGCCTAAAGGAGCATCAAGAACCGCTACTGCCCTTAAGTACCAGTAAGCACAAACAGCCTTTCCTACACCCGGATCATTCTTATAGAAGTCTATCATATCTCCATTATCGCCGAAGTAGTCAAACGAAACTGTAACATCGGCATCATTTCCTTTTGCAGTAACAATGTACTTGCCATTACAGTCATCCTCTTTGGTAGCATATACATATGCCCCGTCTTCTTCAGTCCAGCCATCAGCCTTGAGCAGGCTGAGTCTTTCCTCAAGCGTATCTCCCGCTTTCTTGAGCTTATCCTCATCAACTTCTGTGATCTGCTCGGCTTCGCGGAGTTCTTCTTCCGTTTCTTCTCCCGGTTCGACAGCAGCGTCTTTTCCGCCGCATGCCGTCAGGCAAGCGAATGCGAGAAGCAGACAAAGCAGCAATGAAAGATATCGTTTCATAATGTTACCTCCTATTATTTCTGTCTCACAATGTTCCTGTACATATCCGCAAGCTGATCCTTGTCGAACGGTACAGGGCTGTTGGAAAGTCTCTGTACGTTTACGGAACCCGCAAGCATTTCTACATCCTTTTCCTTGTCTTCCGAAACAGGGTATTTCATGCCGAGTTCATTCAATATTGATACGAATTCTTCGCGGGTAATGCCCGGAGCTGCGTCAATGTGCTTCCACACTTCCGCCAGGCATATCGCTGCAGCATGTCCGTGCTGGAAGCCGTAAAGGCTTGTTATTTTATAGCACATCGCATGTGCAGCAGTTGTCGTGCTTATGTTTATAGCCTTTCCCGCCAGGTTCGCAGCTTCCATCATGCCCGCATTGCCCTCTTCATTATTAGCAATGTAGGCATCCTTATTCTTCAGCAGGAGCGTGATAGCCTGCTCCGCAAATGCTTTGCTCTCCGGCGTAGCTTTTCTTGCCCAATGAGATTCTATCGCGTGGCAGAGTGCATCGAGCATAGTAGCCTTCCTTGTGTATTCAGGCACGTTCTTAAGCGTTGACGGCTCAAGTATTACTATGTCAGGCAAGAGCTCAGGCGCTGCTACTGACAGTTTTTTGCCGTTTTCGTATATTACTGCAAAGTGCGTCGATTCGCTGCCTGTTCCGGATGTAGTAGGAATTGCTATTAACGGAGCATCTGTCCCGCTATAGTGCTTGATACATTTGGCAACGTCTATCGGACTGCCTCCGCCTACAGCCAGGATGGTGTCACAACCCGATTCTCTGAATGCTTCAACTCCTGCAGCTGCCTCCTCCATCTTCGGGTTTGGCGTGAAACCGCTGAACCTCACCGGCTCAAGGGAGTTTATGTACTCTGCTATATCCAGCCTGTCGAAAGATCCTCTGCAGACCAGAAACAGCTTCTTTCCGTCAAGCAAATGTTTATTCTCTTCAAAGCCGTGATTTATCACACTAGTCCTCCGTTGGTATGAGTCTGATGATATCCTTGAACGGCATCAGCATCTTGTCACATTCCTCTGCTCTGTGGCATTCAAGTATCGTTCTTGCAGCCTCCTGGATCGCAGGCACGGTGGCTCTCATCAGCTGGTTGGCGTAGATGATAATGTTTGCTCCGCGCTCCTTCCATTCTTCTTCCTTGATTGAATTGAAAGATGTCGGCACCAGTACGATAGGCGTAGTTTTATCTTTTTCCCTGAATTTCTCAATGAATTCCTGGATCTCCGAAGGATCCTTTTTTCTGCTGTGGATCATGATCGCGTCAGCACCTGCTCCTACGAATGCAAAAGCTCTCTCAAGTGCGTCATCCATTCCGCGCTCAAGGATGAGTGATTCGATCCTTGCGCAGATCATGAATTCTTTCGTCCTCTGGGCATTCTTGCCTGCTCTGATCTTCTCACAGAAATTCTCGATCGAATCCTGTGTCTGTTTTACCTCAGTTCCGAAGAGCGAATTCTTCTTGAGACCTGTCTTGTCCTCGATGATGACCATCGATACTCCGAGACGTTCGAGTGACCTTACGGTATAAATGAAATGCTCCGTCTTTCCGCCGGTATCTCCGTCAAAGATGATAGGCTTGGTGGTGACCTCAGTAATGTCTTCGATGGTGCGGAACCGGGATGTCATATCTACCAGTTCGATGTCAGGCTTTCCCTTGGCTGTCGAGTCACAAAGCGAGGATACCCACATAGCGTCATATTGTCTCGCGCCGCCGTCCTGATAGACAACAGTGTTTTCAACCACGAGACCCGTAAGTCCATCATGGGCTTCCATGGCTGTTACGAGGCCTTTGGCTGCGAGCATCCTGCGGAGCCTTCCGCGTCTTACATCAGGCATGGCGAGTTCAGATCTCGTCCTTGCCTCAAGGTCTTTGTACTTGTCGTCGGCACTGTATGGATATTCGACCAGCTTTCCGCCATAGGAAGCGAGAATCGATACGACCTCATCCCTGATTGGCTTCTGGAATCCGCTCTGCCAGTCATCTCCGTGAACTACATAATTTGGCTTAAGCTCAGCGAGGACCTTTGCATAGGACAGTGTATCCTGTTCGATGACTTTCTCTAC
>CACZGY010000119.1 GCA_902780815.1 uncultured Eubacteriales bacterium | reverse complement strand
TATGTGGCATACGATTAGGTTTGAGTCCTCATATTTCATACCGTGCCTTTCGCAGTGCAGCCTGGCCGTACCCCTCAGGTTCAGTACGTGCAGACTGGATCCCCTGTAAAAGCCGTCAATGCCTGTTATACGGGCCTCATCGATGAACTCGTCCACCTTAGGTCCGTCCACCATCAGAGCTATGCCGCCGTATTCAGCCGCCAGTTCGCGAGCCAGAGGCGCTCCGAGATTGGCAGGATGATCCACTCCGGTCACTTTGTTTCTGGTGTCCTCTAAAAGCTTATCGTTTATTTCATACACGCCGCTTCTGATCGTGGCCGTACTTCCTCCCCGGCCTACGACAGCATCCACCCCGTGAAGATCTATACCGTTTTCTTCGAGGAATCCGAGTATCATCTGCTTTCTGAAGTCAAGCTGATCATATGCACTCTCAAATTTTGCAAGCTCGGGTGCATCGTGGAACACGTTTGCTTCGTAAAGCTTCTTTTCATCCTCGAAATATGCGAGTTTTGTGGATGTTGATCCTGGATTTATGACGAATATCCTGTAGCTCATATCGTTTCTGTTTTTATACATGTAAATACAACTTCCGATATTGAATATAGAACGTTTGTTCGGTATCATAAGACTGCCGGGATTTCATGGAGTATTATGAGACAGGCAGTTGATGTACTGGCCGTTTTCGATGTAGGAGCGATGTCTCCCCGTCCCATCAGATTTAAAGTTGTGGAGTTCGGGATCAAGAAAACAGTCAGGGTGACAGACATTACAAATATCGAATGGCTCGGCGCAGGCGGTGTTTCACGCATCGTCTACGATTGCTGTACAGTCAGCGAAGGCCGCCGTGTCAGTTACCAGCTGCTCTACTTCTACCGCGAATGCCGCTGGGAGATCGAGCGCAGTGCGTGATCTCCCTAAAGGTCAAATATGCTGATCTGTGCGGAATCAGGAAGTCCTTTGAACAGCCCGTGCTTCTTGAGATCATCTATGTTCGTTCCTGTGAGTCTGGTTCTGGACTTGACATCGTCAAGAGTGCTGAACGGCTTTTCGGCATATGCCGACGCAAGTGATTCCGCAGCCGTATCTCCTATTCCGTTTATAGCATTGAACGGCAGCATGATCTTTCCGTCTACCACTGAGAACCTGCAGGCTTCAGCTACTCCAAGCACAGGCTCCGCAAAACTGAATCCTCTCGAGAATGCCTCATACATAACTTCGTATACCGTCAGCTGTTCCTTCTGTTTTGCTGTAGCGGTATTTCCGAGTTTTTCTATCTCATCCATCCTCTTCTCTACTCCGCCTATGCCTATGCCGATTATATCGGCGTCAAAATTATCCACTTTTGAAGTGAACCATGCAGCATAGAAAGCTTCAGGGAAGTTGACCTTGAACCATGCCATTCTGATCGACATCATTACATAAGCCGCAGCGTGCGCACGCGGGAACATGTACTTCAGAGTCTCACATGACCAGATATACCAGTCAGGCACGCCGTGATCTTTCATCATGTTGAGCTGGTCCTCGCTCAGTACACGGTTTTTTCTTACTATCTCCATGATCTTGAATGCGTCTCCGTTAGGGAGGCCTTTTTTGATCAGGAAGTTCATTATATCGTCACGGCACGAGATCACTTCATCGATCGTGGCTGTACCGTTGCGCAGAAGTTCCTGCGCGTTGTTTGTCCATACATCGGTGCCGTGCGAGAAACCCGACATCTTGATCAGCGCGGATACTGTCGTCGGATGTATGTCATCAAGCATGGCACGTGTAAAGTTTGTTCCGAACTCAGGTATCGCGTATGTGCCGTGAGTGAACCTGTAATTCTCATTCTTTATTTTTAGAGCATCAAGCGAAGTAAATATGCTCAGAGTCTCCCTGTCGTCCAGAGGAATGTTCATCGGATCAACGCCGGTCATTACCTGGAGATGCCTGATGAGCTGCGGCACATCGTGACCCAGTATGTCGAGCTTCAGCAGATTCTCATCGATCTTATGATAATCGAAATGCGTCGTTATTACGTCAGTATCACGTTTGTTTGCCGGCTTCTGTATAGGACAGAACTCGTATATCTCGTGGTCGTCTGGAACAACGATAATTCCTCCCGGGTGCTGGCCCGTGGTTCGCTTAACACCGGTGCAGCCTTTCACCAGATAATCTATATCGTACTTACTTGCGTTTATATGATTGTCTTCGACATAGTGTTTTACATATCCAAAAGCAGTCTTGTCAGCTATGGTCGCAACTGTTCCTGCTTTATATACGTTCTTTTCACCGAAGATCTCACCCACATATCTGTGAGCAACAGGCTGGTATTCACCTGCGAAGTTAAGGTCTATATCAGGCTCCTTGTCTCCCTTGAATCCAAGGAAGGTCGCAAACGGTATGTTCAGTCCTTCTTTTTTCATGCGGGCGCCGCACTCCGGACAATCCTTGTCCGGCATGTCGTAGCCGACATCGTATTTGCCCGGCTCGTCCGACCACTCAAAATGCCTGCATTCCGGGCAAACATAGTGTGGCGCGAGCGGATTTACTTCAGTTATCCCTGCCATGGTAGCAGCAAAAGATGATCCGACAGATCCTCTGGATCCGACCAGATACCCGTCACGGTTTGATTTCTGTACCAGCATCTGAGCTGCTATATACATCACTGCATACCCGTTGCCTATGATCGAGTTAAGCTCCGTCTCGAGCCTTTCCTCTATCTCAGGCGGCAGCGGATCTCCGTATATAGACTTAGCTTTCTCATAGCAGCTGTTTCTCAGAGTTTCCTCGGCGCCTTCGATCTTAGGCGGGAATTTGCCGGCAGGTACAGGACGCACGTCTTCTATCATATCGGCGATCCTGTTGGTATTTGTCACCACGATCTCTTCTGCCCTGTCTCCGAGATACGCAAATTCCTTCATCATCTCATCCGTTGTCCTCAGGTAGAGCGAATCGGACGGTGTATCACGGAAGCCGATGCCCGCCATGATTATATTGCGGTATATGGAAGCCTCCTGTGTCGGATAGTGCGAGTCGGTAGTTGCTACTGTAAGCTTCCCGAGTCTGTCTGCTGCTGCGATTATCCTTAAATTGTTATTGATAAGATCCTGCTCGTCACGGGCAATGCCGTCTTCTATCATGAAGCGGTTGTTGCCGAGCGGCTGTATCTCCATGTAGTCATAGAAAGATGCTATCCTGTCCAGCTCGTCATCGTCGGCGCCTCTTACTACCGCCTGATACAGTTCACCTGCCTCACAGGCAGTTCCCAGTATGAGGCCCTCTCTGTGAGCCTGCAGTACCGAGCGCGGGATCCTCGGACGCTTGTAGAAATAATCTATATGCGAAACACTGACGAGCTTATATATGTTCTTCAGCCCCGTCTGATTCTTCGCCAGGATAATTATGTGATAGGTCCGGTTTTTCTTGATATCGATAGTGCCGTCCGCTGCCACCGCATCCTCGTCAGGGTACAGATACCCTTCGACTCCGTAAATGATCTTTATGTTTCTTCCGCTTTTTGCCTGCTTTGCGGCCTCTTTTGCTGCGTCCGGGAACGCCTGCACTACGCCGTGGTCTGTAATGGCGACTGCCGGCTGGCCCCAGTATGCTGCCTTTTTTACGATGTCTTTCACCTCGTTGAAGCCGTCATTGTCGCTCATCTTGGTGTGACAGTGCAGTTCAACCCTGCGGCCGTTCGGGTAAGTATCCTCTTTGAGCTTTTTTTCTATCTTCCTGACAGAGCTCAGCATCATGAGATTCTGGTGCTCATAGGTGTCGTATTCTATGCTGCCTCGTGCTCTTATCATATCGCCCGTTGACAGGTTTTCATGTATCTCGCTGAGCTTTTCTTCGGATATGAAAGCCTTGAGACCGAAAGTCCTCACCTCTGATGCTATGAGTATGGTTATCAGCTGGCGTCCGCTCTTTATAGGCATCGACTCCATGCTGAAGACCTCTCCCTCAATCACAGGCTTTTCCTTGCTGCCTACAAAGCTGTCGAGCTCACCGTACGATACAGGCTCGCCCGTGAAGTCATCTCCAAGCAGTACAAGCTCGCCGTTCGCATTCGTGAATGCAGGCTTGTCTTTTTTGCTCTGTCTGTACTGCCGGCCGCCGCCGCTGTATCCTCCGTTAGAGGCAGACTGAGTCTGTGAATATTCATCACCAGCGGGCTTCTTTGGGATCATTACGCCTGTATATGTATAGTTGAATCTCACTCTCTCTGCAGAAGCTATCCTGGCAGCGATTCTCTTCTTCATGAGATTCTCGGTCTTTTTAGGCATCACAAAATTGAGCTTGGCGTCGATGTTCAGCGCCACGCTCGTCCCTCCGTTTACCTTAGACACAGCCACGTTCGTTATCTCTATGTCTATGTCCCCGATATCCTTGCCGCTCGCCTCTCTGAGCTCATCGGCAGTAAGAATGTCTTCAGAGATCTTTATCATTTTGCCT
>CACZGY010000118.1 GCA_902780815.1 uncultured Eubacteriales bacterium | reverse complement strand
CTCCATGATGTAGTAGATCTTCTCGTTGTCGGCTTTGATGCGATTCTCCACATCAACATTGCGAACGAGTTTTTCCGTATTATGCTGGCTTGTAAGGGAGCCAAGCTTTTCAACCAGGGCAGCGCTCTTTTCCTTGGGTATGAATCGAGCAGACTCTACAGCGTCAATCAATGTCTTGAGCTCCGGCAGATCAAATCTCCGACCGATGAGTGAGAAACGCTTCTGTGTTGAAGGAACAACCTCAATTTCAACTCCGAGTTCCTGGAGTGCTTTTATGTCATCACCCACGGTTCCGCGAGAGGTTGAAATGCCATAGTCTTTTTCGAGCTGCTCCATGATCTGAGCTATCGTTAGATAATGGTCCTCATCTGTCTGCTCATAGAGCATCTTAGCCACATAGAAAGGGCGAAGTTTTGCTTTTATGTCCATGAGTTTACCTCTCAGCTTGCGTATTTCTTGAAGTTCTCAGCCTGTTCCAGAACCTCTTTGTACACATCGTCTATTGTAACAGGCGGATATCCGTATTCGTCGAGGATGACGGCCAAATCAAACTGGAGGTTGGCTTTAATGTCCTCGCGCGTTGACCAATCTGTATAGTGAGCTTTATCATCCACAATCGCCTTGATTCGCTTGGAAAGCTCAATCATCTTATCATCGGGATACTCAAACTCATACTTTCTGGCAACGAACTTGAGAATGTCATAAAACGCCTTTTCCTCAAAGTCGATGCCCATCGACTTGAAAGAGTCTTTCTCCGCTTTGAGCTCCTCGAGCAGTTTCGCAAGCTGATCCGCAACATCATCGAGCACCTCGTTGGCAAACGCCTCGTCGCGGCGTCGGTTATTATACTCATCGACAACTCGCTTTAGCCGATCTGAGAACTCTACCGCCATGATCTTGTTGACTTTCTTAAACTCGTCGATAGCTTGGGAAAGAAGACGCTGCAGAATCTTGATTTTTGTATTCGGGAGTTGAATTGCGTTAATCTTGTCCATGTACTCGTCACTGAAAATATCTACCGAGATGTGCTTTCCAGTTTCAAACAGTTCCTCAATGCCGTCCGACTGAATGGCTCCTTCGAGCATCTCTCTGACTCGTGCATTCATTTGAGCAATATCGGGAGCATCACCCTTCGTGAGCTTGAAGAGAATGGCACGGACGCCACAGTAGAAGTGGATGTAGTCCTTGTCTTTGTCCGTTATCTGTTCACTCGCACTGCAGAGATTG
Organism: uncultured Eubacteriales bacterium; assembly: GCA_902780815.1. Classification (GTDB taxonomy): domain Bacteria; phylum Bacillota; class Clostridia; order Peptostreptococcales; family Anaerovoracaceae; genus Crickella. The sequence goes on along the minus strand of CACZGY010000118.1, from coordinate 3,233 downwards.
AATGCCTGTTTCATCCTCTTGACTGCCGCCATGAATCGAAGCTCTAATTCCTCGGAGAGCTGCACATACTCGACGGCACGGTTCAAACAATCAAGCTGCTGTTTGGGTGTTCCCTCGAAGAAGTCTTTGCTATTGAAGTTGTAGAACATCTGGCCGAGCACGTCGAGCTGATCCTTCACAATCTTGATTGACTGTTCGATGCCCTCAAATTCTTCACTCTCAAAGTTGGTATACTTTTTCAGAGCGAGGTTCATATTTTTCTTGATGCCGATATAGTCAACGATCAAGCCCTTATCCTTGCCCTCATAGACACGGTTTACACGGGAGATGGTCTGAATAAGAGTATGCTGCTGAATCGGCTTATCGATGTAAATGGTATCAAGAGCCGGTACATCAAATCCGGTCAACCACATGTCAACGACAATCGCAATCTTAAAATTAGACTTGATGTTTTTGAACTGACGGTCGAACTCCTTCCGATCTTCCTTGGTACCAAGCATATTAAAGAGCTCCGGCTGGTCATCCTTGTTTCTTGTCATAACCAGCTTGACCATCTCGATAGGTTTGAGGTCCTTCTTGTCGGCTTCGCTCAATTCGACACCATCCGGGCAGACTTTTTTCTCAGCCCATTCCGGTCTGAGTTCTATAATGATCTTGTAGAGATCATAGGCAATATTCCTGTTGGAGCAGACGAACATGGCTTTTCCGGCTACTGTTGCGCCTTCTCTGACACGGGACTCGTAGTGTTCTATAAAATCCTCGGCAACAGCTCTCAGTCGGTCTGGATCGCCTATAATCATATCGAGGTGTGCAACGGCTTTCTGGCTTTCCTCGATCTGGTACTCGTTTGCTCCTTCTGCAGCGCACTTGTCGTAGTATTCCTCAATCTCTCGTACCTTGTCCTGGTTGAGAGTAACCTTTGCCGCACGTCCGTCATATACGAGATTGACCGTGATGCCGTCACGGACGGCCTCAGTCATTGTATAGGCGTCAACAACACCGCCGAACACCTCAATCGTAGCGTCAATCGGCGTTCCTGTGAAGCCGACATAAGTTGCGTTGGGAAGAGAGTCGTGCAGGTACTTTGCGAAGCCGTATGTACGGTTTACTCCTTCTGCGGTAATCTTGACTTTTTGGTCGAGGTTAATTTGGCTTCTGTGAGCTTCGTCGGAGATGCAGATCACATTTGTCCTGTCCGTCAGAAGCTGCAGGTCTTCGGTAAACTTCTGAATCGTGGTCAGATATACGCCGCCGCTCGTGCGGCCGCTCAGTTCTTGGCGGAGCTTTTCACGAGATTCAATGCTGACAATGGTGTCATCGCCGATATACTTTTTGGAACCGACAAACTGCTTTGAAAGCTGATCGTCGAGATCTGTTCTGTCCGTTATGATAAGGATAGTGGGGCTGTGGAAGAACTTCGACTTCATCAGCATGCGGGTTAGGAACATCATCGTATAGCTCTTGCCGCAGCCGGTGGCACCGAAGTATGTGCCGCCTTTGCCGTCGCCTTCGGGACGGATATGCTGTTTAATGTTTTCGAACAACTTGTTCGCTGCGAAGAACTGAGGATACCGGCAAACAATCTTGAGATCCTTGTCGGAGTTGTCGGGGAAATAAATAAAATCCTTGATTACCGCAAGCAATCTCTCTTTGCGGAACAAGCCCTTGACCATTGTGGTCAGCGAGTTGATGCCGTCCATCTCCTTATCGTCGGCTTCTATCTTTCTCCAAGCATAGAAGAAGTCATACGGAGAAAAGAAGGAACCGTATTTATTGTTTGCTCCATCGCTGATTACCACGAAAGCGTTATATTTGAACAGTTCGGGAATGTCTCTGCGATAGCGCACCGTGAGCTGGGTGTACGCATCCATGATGGTAGTGTTTTCCTTGACTGCACTCTTGAATTCGAGCACCACAACGGGAATGCCGTTGATGAACACAATGCCGTCTGGAATACGGAGCTGTTTCTCGACACCTTCAATTTCAAACTGATTGACGACCTTGAAAATATTGTTTTCTGGAGTGTCAAAATCAACAAGTTCGATATATAGGTCTTTCTGTGTCCGATCCTCACGATTGAAAATGAAGCCATCGCTTATCAGCTTATAGACCGTCTTATTTGCTTCGTAAATTGTCCCAGAAATTGTGCGCAGAGAGAAAACTATGCTCTCGACTTCATTGGTTGTAATTCCGTCTTTTGCATAGCGGTTGTAGAGGTACTGCTTTAGATCGTCCACAAGCAGGACTTCCGACCTTTCCCTATGGATTTTGTCGCCTTGAAGGTAGAGATACCCCTCATCTTGGAAAAGCTCCATTATAGACAATTCCAAAGCGTGTTCGTTAAAGTACGACATCTTTGCCACCTCTCAATTCTCTGTCCAGTTCTTCCATTATGGCTTTTTCCCTCTGCTGCTGGTCATACTCCTGATACTTTAGTCCCATCCTCGCCAACATCAGAGTGCCTTCCCAATCGTCTATGTTGGAATAATGCGTTGCCTTACATACATCTGTTAGGCTGCCAATAATCAACCCGGTACAATCAAGTGCAAAGTCGATCAATTCTTTTATGTCTGGGTATGATATAGGATACTTCTTCGTGATAGAGTCAATATCCTTTATCCGTTCTTCGTCATTGTGTGCATAAATCGTGTTGCGCTGCTTTCGAATGTTCTCTTTCTTCTTGCTCAAAGAATGAAAGCGTTTCTGATACAACCCCAAGAATTCAGAGAAAGTTAGGTCAACGCTAACAGGCGTTGTGTCTGGAGAGGGAACATCGAACACTTCAAATATGCGACGCTGGCTCTCAACCCGTTGTTTGAAAAAGCATTCTTCTTCAGGCTTCAAGCGATGCTGGTATGGGACCGGGAAAGAATACTTGGTGCCGTGATCTTCAACTGTGCATGTGCCACGGTATTCCGGGAAAAGGCTAATGTTGCTTCTACACAAATCCAGCATTGATCCAATGCTAACGACATTGCTGGAACTTTCATAGAGCTTTGCTATCTCCATAAAGCAGGCTTTCATCAAAGCGCCGTAAACAACCTGATAAAATGCCGGTGACAGACGCATTTCAGGATCGTATTTCTTCCTAAAATCCCGGTATTGCAGCATTATCAAGTAGTAAGCATTTGCGTCAAATGCCTCTTGATGCAATTCTTCTGCTATCTTTACGAGATCAGCCTTTTCCAAGCTCTTTCCCTCCTTTACAGTCGAGTAAATGATAATTTAGAGGC
>CACZGY010000117.1 GCA_902780815.1 uncultured Eubacteriales bacterium | reverse complement strand
TCATAGTCCTCCTCGAGCACCTTTCTCATGGTGCTGATGATCTTAGCCCTCTTCATGAAGGTTTCCCTTACGTCTTCGTTCATGATGAGGTCGACGTATCTCTGGCGGTATCTCAGGTCTGTATCCTTGAGGCCGTGCCACTTGTTAGGAAGAACCTGCAGCGACTTGCAAAGCAGCTTTACTTCCTGTGCTCTTATGCTGACCTCGCCGGTCTTTGTCGAAGATGTTGTACTCGTCCTGACCGATGTTGTCTCTTGCAACGAAGATCTGGATGCGGCCCTGCTTGTCCTGCATGTCTACGAATGCGACCTTGCCCATACGGCGGAATGCCATGATACGGCCTGCCACTCTGACTTCCTGGTCTTCCATGGCTTCGAAGTTATCCTTGATATCCTTCGACCATGCGGTCACATCGAATGTCTCCTCGCGGTATGGGTCTCTGCCCATAGCGCGAAGCTCTTCGAGCTTCTTTCTCTTGATCTGACGCTGTTCGCCGATCTCCTTTTCGGTAAGCTCACGCTCTACGGCTTCAACAGCAGACTTGATTTCATTCTTGATGTCAGCCATTATCTCTTGACCTCCACGACTTTGTATCTTGCCATGCCGTCCGGTACCAGGAACTCAACCTTATCGCCGGCCTTCAGACCAAGAAGGTGCTGGCCTACCAGTGACACGTTTGAGAGCTTTCCGTTCAGAGGATCAGCCTCAGTAGTACCTACGATCTTATATGTCATCTGCTCTTTTGTGTTAAGATCCTGGATGGTGACTGTACGGCCTGTCTGGACCGAGTCGTCGCTCTCATCTGTTTCTTCTACGATGACGGCTGTGCGGAGGATCTCCTCGATAGTGCTGATTCTCTCTTCGGTCTCAGCCTGTGCATCCTTCGCAGCATCGTACTCGGCGTTTTCACTGATATCTCCGAGCGAGATGGCTTCCTTGAGCCTTTCAGCGTTCTCTTTACGAACTACGGTAATAAGATGTTCCAGTTCCGCGTTCAGGCTGTCATAACCCTCTCTGGTCATTTCATTTGACTTTAAAGCTGCCATTTTGTCTTCCTTCCCTTTCTTTATATCCCAGACCTTACTGCCTGTTTATCTCTTCAATAGTTATATTTTCGCTCGTTGTGAGTCTCATCAAAGCGGAATATTTCACTTTGAGTCTCACTACGTCTCCGACCCGGAGCTGCTCGCTGCAGTCCTCGATATCCAGTATGGTGTGATCGCCCGAAGCCATCGCCACCTCTGCACCCTCGAGCACCGGAACGATATCGTCTATGTCTCCGTAATCGGCTCTGCCAACCGCCAGTATGGCGCGTCTGCGGCGTCCTCTGTCGACATACTTTACGACCTTGCCGGAAGCATCTACGCCGAGCTCGCCTATAGGATGAGTAGGCTTTGTGTTGGTCTCTATGACTTCCGCCTCGAGTATGAAGCACTCATCACTCAGCACCTCCACTTCCTTTCTGCCGTAGCAGGTGCGGAGATCCTCGAGAGGTCCGATGAATGTGACCGCGCCTATCCTCAGCATGTTGACCTTAGGATTCATCACGCCGTCGAACAGCGGCATCAGGCTCGATGTCGCTCCGCCGGATACTATCTCGAGCGGCCTGCCGATCGCTTCCTCTACGGCTTCTGCCCACTCTGCCAGCAGATCCATCTTCTCCTTGGTCGGCTTTACGGAACCAACGCAGCCGAGGTTCGTGCCGATGCCCGCGAGGTGGATGCAGTCGAGCTCGTTCTCAACGAACTTTGCTACATCGACCATCTCTTCCTTTTCGAAGAAGCCTTCCCTGAGGTCTCCGAGGTCCGCCATCAGTATGACGTTGTGCGTCTTGCCGTTATTGGCGGCTGCTTCCTGAAGGGCCTTGAGCGTATCGACGCTGCTCTGCAGGCTGTAGTCGCAGGTCTTTACCATCTCGTCGAGCTCTGACAGCATCGGGACTCTTATCATGAGGAGCGGGATCTTTACTCCGGCTTCCTTTGCCCTTACGAGCTGCTCGAGTCTCGACGAAGCGATCCACTTTGCTCCGCAGCTCTCATAATCGAGCGCCGCAGATGCCAGGCCTGTAGTCACTTTGATGACTCCCGCAACGTCTATGCCTGCCTCGCGGCACCAGCCGACCACGGTGTTCATGTTATGTCTGAGATTCCTGTGATCGACTATAAGCGTTGGTCTCTTTTTCATGTCGTTTACCTTTAATCAGCGAGCTTGTTTTCTTCGACGAATCTGCGGATCTTCATTCCTGTCGTTTTATTGAACTCGCTCTTCTTTATGACGATGTGCTTTACTCTCTTCCAGTCAGGCCAGTTGGCGTTGAGCCTGTCGATCTCGCTGCTGATGAGAGACATGACCGCGCTTTCGTCACCTGCTCTGTCTCCGAGAGCTTCTTTGACATTTTCCCTGTCAGGACGCAGGGTCACATAGATGCCCCTCTTCATCCTGTCTTCGTTGTCCTCGTCCGCCCATACCATGCATTCCTCGATGAACGGGCTTCTGGCGATGAGCTCCTCGAGCTCCTCAGGGAAGACGTTCTTGCCGTTCGCGGCGATGATGACGTTCTTCTTGCGGCCTGTGATGTAGACATAGTTGTCTGCGTCGAGGTGGCCGATGTCACCTGTATGGAACCAGCCGTTCTCCATGCTTGCAGCCGTGGCTTCAGGGTTCTTGTAGTAACCCATCATCACCATCGGTCCGCGGAAGCAGATCTCTCCGTTGCCGTCCTCGTCCTTGTCGATGATCTTGCACTCGGTGAACTGGAACAGCTTGCCGGCTGAGTCGTTTCTCATGTATTTCCACTGGTCAGGGTTGAGCGCCACCATCGGGGAGGTCTCTGTGAGGCCGTATCCCTGGAGGCACGGAATGCCCATGCTGCGGAAGAACGCGAGCACCTTAGGGTCTACTCTCGCTCCGCCCGCGATGAACATGTCGATGTTGCCGCCGAACTGAGCCATGATCTTGTTTGCGATCGGCTTCGCGATGTTGAGGCCGAACTTGCTCGTGATGTTGTTTGCGGCAAACAGCGTGTTGACCAGCTTGTCCTGACCCTGCTTTTTGAGAGTCTTCTGGATCGTGTTGTAGAACTTTTCGTAGATGAGAGGCACCGCGAGCAGGAATGTCGGATGCACCATCTGCATGTCCTTTGTAATGTATTTAAGGCCCCTGCAGAATGCCATCGAGGCTCCCATGAAGAGACCTTCGATCATGGTGCAGGTGCACTCGTATGTATGGTGTATAGGAAGCACGCTGAAGAAGATGTCGCTCGGGACCACTTCGAGGTAGGTCTGCGCGATGAGAACGTCGGTGCAGAGATTCCTGTGCGAGAGCATTACGCCCTTGCTCACTCCGGTAGTGCCGGATGTGAAGATTATGGCTACCATGTCTGAAGCTCTGACTCTTGCATCGAGGTAGCTCCTGTCGCCCGCTGCGACTCTGGCCTTTCCATCCTCTCTCAGAAGGTTCCACGAGTACAGTCCTTTTTCCGGATCCTCGTGAGCGTCCTTGTTAACACCGATCACCATCTTCAGACCGGTCCTGCCCTCTTCCCTGATTTCCCTGAAGAGGTTGTAGAACTTATCCTGGCAGCAGATGACTGCGTCGATCTCGCCCATACTGCAGAGGTTGGTGAGTTCTTCCTTGCTGAGCTCTTTGTCGAGCGGAACGACTACGCCGACTCCGCCCGTGACGGCGAAATACGACTCAGCCCACTCGTAACAATTGGCACCGATTACACCTATGTGTGAACCTTTCAGACCGAGACCGAGGAGAGCTGTACCCAGTCCTCTGACGTCATCCCTTACTCCGCCGTATGTGAACTCGGTGAAATGATCGTCACCAGGCATTATCTGGTGATAGAGGACCTTGTCGCCGAATGCCTCAACGCCGGACTCCATCATCATCTTAAGATCTGTGATTGGTCTGCCGATGCGGTACATCACCTCAGGCACTTTGCTTGCGGTGATTGCATCTACATATGTCTGCATGTCGGCCATCTCGGCCGCTTTCAATTCTTTATATTCCCCATCTGTCAGACTGTCGAGGTCTGCGTCCCGATACTTTGCGATAACTTCCTTGTAATTAGTCAATTTTGTGATTTCCTCTCTGCCTTACGGGGCACCAGCCGCACAGGGCCAATCCGGTTTTGCGTATAAAAAAAATGGTAAAAGCCACCTGTCAAACCTCGGTGACCGCCGTAAATTTTACCATTTATCAAGCGTCTGTGTCAATGTAAGCAGAAGACGCAAGCATTCATTTTTGCCCTGTTTCAGCCACATCTGTCCGGAAACTTCTCATACAGAATTGTCAGCGGGTACAATGCCTCATTCGGGAAAGCAGAGCGCTGCAGCATTATGTTCGTTGGTGCAATCCCAGGGCAAGCATTGTTTTGGCAGCTGCATTGAAAAAAGGAGTTCTTCAAATCTTTCTACATGAAAGTTTGTTTTTGAGGTTAACATGTAGAAAATCAACCCCTGATCAGGCACTGCATGAATATACAACTGTCGAATTTTGCCAATACACCCACAAATAATCAAACTTTCACATTTATCGTAAAGTAAAATGGTTTACGATCTGCAATTATTAGCCTAGTCGAGAGTTCTCCCGTCATTTTCCCCTGCCATAACACCTTAAGACACATCATTTTTCTACATGAAAACTGTTTTTAAGGGTATCCATGTAGAAAGATTTTGGAATTTCCTTTTTTTG
>CACZGY010000116.1 GCA_902780815.1 uncultured Eubacteriales bacterium | reverse complement strand
TGCGCTTCCTATGGCTTTTTCTCCGACATTCTTACGAAGTATGTAACCAATTGCTATACCGACGATAAGGACTACAATGCTGATCACAACAGTTAAAACTGGTGACATAAGCACCTCCTTATCAATTATTTGGATTTTGTAATATATACATTATCTACGCATTCTGCTGTGGTTTTCCTTATATAGGGTCTGAATACCCCTGACGATACAACATATATGCGGTTAGATGACATAAACATACATAGATATTATACATAAACCAATAAATCCAGTCAATAAAAAAGAAGCAGCTATGCAATAAAAAAGAAGCAGCTATGGAATAGCTGCTCTACTTCATGTATTCGATCACTACATCGGCATCTGATGGTGTGTCGATATATTTTATGCCGCGTTTTTCACGCGTCTCGCGTCCTTTGCCCGGCAGGAAAAGTATTGTGTCATCATCCATTAGCGTTATTGCTTTCTTGATGGCCTCTACCCTGTCAGTGATTATCTCGCATTTTCCGCCTGCCGCTTCAACGAACCCGGCGATCTCGCTGCATATCTTGTTAACATCTTCTTCGCCATAGTCCTCCTCTGTGATGATCGAGTAGGAACAGTTATGGCCGGCTATTGTCCCAAGCTCTTCGCGCCTTGCAAAAGCCTTGCCGCCGGGACAACCGAAGACTATCATCATCTTTTTACCCGGGAATTCGCCTCTTATCGTCTCAAAAAATTTCTCATAGCTTAGCTTGTTGTGAGCGTAATCCACTATCGCTATACGCTTTCCGTCTTCGCTGTAGAACACTTCCATGCGGCCCGGCGAGTTTGCTCCGTCAAGACCTCTCCTTACATATTCGAGCGGGACTCCGATCAGAGCCGACAGCGATATTGCTGCCAGCGCATTCTCAACATTGATAGTTCCGAATGTACCGAGCACAAACTCTTCATCGAAATCATCATAACCTTCTATTGATCTGCCGCGTGCCCTGAACGTTACTTTTCCCTCAGACGACTTTACATCATATCCATAGACATCGGCGCTGTCATCTTTCTGGCTGAATGTGATCACATATGGGCAGTCAGCCGAAGCAGCTTTTATGCGCTCCTGTTCTTCGCAGTCCAGATTGATGCAGGCTTTGCGGCAATGTCTGAAAAGCCTGAGCTTGGCTTCAAGGTAATCATTGAAGTCCGGATGTTCTATCGCGCTGATATGATCACTGCCTATATTCAGGAAAGCTCCTGCAGCAAATTCTATACCGGTGACTCTGTCATATTTCAGCGCCTGGCTCGATACTTCCATGGTCATGAATCTTATGCCGCTGTTAAGAGCATTGTTCATGTGCTGATAGAGTTCCATGATTTCCGGCGTGGTTAGATGTGATTCTTCCTCGATCACTCCGTCATAGTTATCTATGCCGGAGCATATGGCGCTTCTGCAACCACCGGAAGCTGCCATGTAGGCATCGAGAATATACCTCATAAAATATGTGGTTGTCGATTTGCCTTTTGTACCTGTGATGCCCACCATGCAAAGGTCATCAGACAGCTTGCCGTAGAAAGTCTCAGCGATCACAGGCATAGCTTTGCGGATATCTTTCACCAGGATATCCAGGCATGAAGATTCTGCCTTCTCAGCTATGCGTTTACCTGCTGCTGCAGCTTCCTCATCGCTGACAATACTGCAGCTTTCTGCTTCAGTGCCGGCAGGGTCTTCTCTTACATAGCACACCGCACCTTTTTCTATTGCATCATTCAGGTACTGTTCCCTGAAGTGAGCTCCCTTTACCACAAAAAGCGTACCCTCTTCTGCTTCTTTTGAATTATAAGTAACGCCTTTTACTTCTTTGGCTCCGAGTTCCTTCATTCCCGGATCGGTATATAAAGCCATGATCGCGCTGCATGGAGACTCTCCGCCTATCGATGTGAGAAGTCCTGCCATTCCCAGCGAATCTATGAAGTCCTGAATAGTAACTTTTCTGTCCATACTTTTTAGTTAATCTCCGAAGTATCCTTCTGATTTCATGCTTGTAAAGCATCCATTTCCTATTATGACGTGATCGAGCAGTCTTATACCGAGGATCTCTGACGCATTTATAAGCCTTTTTGTAACATCTATGTCCTGAGGACTGGGTGTAGGATCTCCGCTCGGGTGGTTATGCGCAACTACGACCGCAGCTGCTCCCCTTCTGACGGCAGGCCCGAAGACCTCTCTTGGGTGAACAGGCGCGCTGTCAAGGCTGCCAATCGATATTACCGATTTAGACTCCACCTGCAGCTTGGAATTGAGATTCAGTGTCATGAAAAACTCACGTTTTTCATACATCATCTCTTCCATAAGTATCTCTGCTACCTGTCTGCTGTCCCTGATTTTTATCCTGACCTCGCTCCGGTGTCCGGATATGAGACGCCTGGAGAGTTCCATGGCTGCAACTATAGAGCAGGCTTTTGCCTCTCCGATGCCGTCTATCTCCGTGAGTTCTTTTACCTCAGCAGCCCCGAGCCCACCGGTATTTTCGTTGGCATATGATATTACCTCATCAGCAAGCCTGACTGCTGATTTGTCACCGGTTCCCGTCCTGATTATCAGGGCAAGAAGTTCAGAATTGCTGAGAACTCCCGCTCCTCCGTAGAGCATCTTCTCCTGCGGTCTCTCTGCCTCAGGCATCTTTTTTATCTGCATATTTACTCCTTCCCGGAGCACACATGCTAATAATACTACTTTAAAAGCCACACCCACAAGGACGTGGCTCTATCGTCATGTGCTATTTCTGACGTTACGCGCTGCGTCCCGTCTTAGCAGTTATTATATCTGCTACAGCATCGATGTTCTCTTCGATCGACATGTCTGATGTATCAAGGAAAACAGCATCATCAGCAGCTCTGAGCGGGCTTACCTCACGGTGTGAATCCTGATAATCCCTCGCCTGGATCTCATTGAAGATCGTATCGTAATCTGCTTCTTTTCCTGCAGCCAGCAGCTGTTCGTAGCGTCTTTTTGCTCTGACATCAGGGGAAGCAGTCATAAAGATCTTGACTTCAGCGTCAGGTATAACAGTAGCGCCTATATCCCTGCCCTCCATCACTACGTCTTTGGTTGATGCCAGATAGCGGCTTACCTCATCGACTTTAGCTCTGACAATTGCAAGCTTGGAAATATTTGAAGCTGCCATCGAGATCTCATTAGTCCTGATAAGACCGCTGACATCTTCTCCATCGAGATGGGTATGTCCGCTTACGAAATCTATCGATGTGACATCCAGCATCTTTTTTACTGCGTCGGCATCTGATTCGTCTATACCGTTTCTGCGTGCCTTAAGACCAAGCGCTCTGTACATAGCGCCGGTATCAATGTATTCAAGTCCGAAGCGCACAGCAATAGCTTTCGCAATAGTGCTCTTTCCAGTGCCTCCCGGACCGTCTATAGCAACTCTGAGCATATTTACTCTCCTGTTCGTTTATTTATTTTTTGTTCTTGGTGAGCTTGTTGATTTCATCGATAAATGTATCGATAGTCTGGAATTCCCTGTATACCGATGCAAATCTTACATAAGCGACCTGGTCGATAGCCTTCAGCTCTTCCATGATCAGAAGACCGATGTTAGTAGACTGGATCTCCTTCTCCATAGTATTGGAAAGGCCTCTTTCAATATTGTCAGCTATCCTCTGTACATCCTCGTAAGTGACCTTGGTTTTCTGACAGGCTTTCATAATACCGTTAACGATCTTGTTCTTATCGAAGCTTTCGCGGGTTCCGTCCTTTTTGACTACAACCAGCAGAGAGTTTTCAATTTTCTCAAAAGTCGTGAACCTTTTATGGCACTTTGTACACTCACGTCTTCTTCTTGTAGCCAGTCCGTCTTCAACAGGTCTTGAGTCGACAACTTTAGTGTCTTCAAAATTGCAATACGGGCATTTCATATCGATCCCTCCATTTTTGCAAACTCCATGACAGAGTTCATTTTCATATGCAATCCGATGTTATCACAATATGTAGTGGTATTGCACTCTTCTTAACAGAAATTGAGCAACATATGCCCATTTCATTTTTTCAGGCGTTATATTTGTGAAGAATAGCTTCACATTAGCCTAATATGCTCATCACATTTCAATGTTAATATTTCATTGTCGAAGTGATATCGACGATTTACCTTTTTCTTTTGATTGTTCTTTCTTAGTTAGATATTTTCGCAACAGAAAAACTCCGGCCGCATGGCCGGAGTTTTTCTTTTTATTCGTCTTTATCTGAACCTTTACCCTTATGCTGCGTTTCTTCTTCCGCGGCTTTGCGCCTTGCTTCTGCTCTCTGTCTGATCAGCATTGCGTTCCTCTCAGTCAGAAACCACCAGCCTACCGCACAGACAGCCACGAATGCCGCTGCCATAAAGATTACTCCTAAATGGCTGACAAAATAACTCATTAGTTGAACTTCTTGGCTGTCTCACAGAGTTCAGCAAATCCTGCTGCGTCGAAGATAGCCATCTCAGAAAGCATCTTGCGGTTGATCTCGATGCCAGCCTTCTTGAGGCCGTTCATGAGCTTGCTGTAGCTGAGTCCGTTTGCTCTGGAAGCAGCGTTGATTCTTGCGATCCAAAGTCTTCTGTACTCTCTCTTCTTGTTCTTGCGGCCAACATATGCCGATCTCAGGCTTCTCATTACTGCCGGGTTGGCGGCTCTGAATGTGTTCTTTCTTCTTCCGTAGAATCCCTTTGCCTGCTTCAGGATCTTCTTATGTCTCTTATGAGCGTTTACGCCTTTTTTAACTCTTGCCATTTGTTACACCTCCCCGATTATTTAGCCATTGATCTCAGCATACGCTTCAGATCTGCA
>CACZGY010000115.1 GCA_902780815.1 uncultured Eubacteriales bacterium | reverse complement strand
GAGACTGTTGGTGAGTTCGGAGCGGGCAAGGTCCTCATCATGCCTTCCGCAAAGGGTACAGGCGTTATCGCGGGTTCATCCGTACGTACAGTGCTCGAAGCAGCAGGAATCAAGGACGTAAGAGCTAAGTCGCTCGGAACAAGCAATACCGGCAACATGGCAAGAGCAACAATGGAAGGTCTCAAGAACCTGACAACCGTTGAGGAAGTTGCTAAGCGCCGTGGCAAGACACCGGAAGAAATCATCGGATAGGAGGCAAGGGAAATGGCAAAACTGAGAATCACACTGGTCAAGAGCCCTATCGCTTGTCAGCCTAGGCAGAAGAAGACAGTTGAAGCACTCGGACTGAGGAAGCTCAATCACTCGGTAGAGCTTGAGGATTCCCCGGCAACAAGAGGAGCAATCAACAAGGTCTCCCATCTGCTCAAAGTAGAAGAACTGTAAGGAGGGCAAAGGCCATGAGAATTCATGAACTTAAAAAGCCGGAAGGCGCCACAAAAGCTCCTAAGAGAATCGGCCGCGGCCAGGGTACCGGACAGGGAACAACTGCCGGCAGAGGTATGAACGGTCAGAACTCGAGAAGCGGCGGCGGAGTCAGACTCGGCTTCGAGGGTGGCCAGATGCCACTCTACAGAAGACTCCCTAAGAGAGGCTTCAACAACAAATGGGCTAAGGAATATGCTGAAGTTAACGTTAAGGATCTCAACAGATTCGAAGACGGAGCAGTAGTAGATCTCGCAGCTCTGCTCGAGTGCGGTCTTGTAGGCAAGGCTCTCGACGGACTCAAGGTCCTCGGAAATGGCGAACTCAGCAAGAAGCTCACAGTCAAGGCTGAGAAATTCAGCAAGAGCGCTGTCGAAAAGATCGAAAAGGCAGGCGGAAAGGCAGAGGTCATCTAATGGAATTTGTGAAGACATTCTCTAAGGCATGGAAAATTCCGGAGATTAGATCCAAGATAATCTTCACGCTTCTGATGCTGCTGGTATTCAGAATCGGATCCAACATTCCGGTTCCGGGTATCGACAGAGAGTATCTTGCGCAGATGTTTACGGGAGAGACGGGACTCCTCGATCTCTTCGACCTGTTCTCGGGTGGTGCATTCAGCAACTTCACGATATTTGCTCTGAGTATCACCCCATACATTACTGCATCAATCATAGTTCAGCTGCTGACGATCGCGTTCCCATACTTTGAGCGTCTCGCCAAGGAAGGAACAGAAGGCCGTAAGAAAATGGCCACGATCACAAGGTATATGACGGTAGTGCTCGGACTTATCCAGGCGGTAGGTCTTACGGTCGGTCTCTTCAGAAGAGCGATCGTTAATGCAAGCGCTTTCAACATCATAACTATCGTCGTTGTTCTGACTGCCGGAACCGCATTCCTGATGTGGCTCGGTGAGCAGATCAACGAGTATGGAATCGGAAACGGTATCTCGATGCTGATCTTCGGCGGTATCGTTGCCAGACTTCCGTCCGCTGTCAGGGGCGTCATAACCCAGGTCAGAGACGGAGCGGTATCTGTGGTTGCTGTCATAGCACTCGTCATCGTCGCAGTGCTGATCACAATGGTAATCATTGAGATGCAGGAGGGAGTAAGAAAGATCCCGGTACAGTACGCGAAGCGCGTCGTCGGACGCAAGATGTACGGAGGCCAGTCGACTCACATTCCAATGAAGGTGAATCAGGCAGGCGTTATCCCTATCATCTTTTCGATCTCGCTGCTTCAGTTCCCGCTGACGATCACATACTTCTTCCCGAATTCCGGATTTACGGATTTCGTTACAAAGTATCTGTCGCCATCGGGTAACCCAGGCGTGTGGGTATATGCTGCACTGAACATTCTGCTTACAATGTTCTTCACATATTTCTACACGGCTATCATGTTCAATCCGACAGACGTTGCCGATAACATGAGACAGAACGGCGGATTCATTCCGGGCATCAGACCTGGAGTCGCTACTGTAGAATATCTGTCTAAGATCATGAGCAGACTGTGCTTCGCAGGAGGACTCTTCCTGGCAGCAGTCGCAACGATCCCTACTATCGTAAGTGTGTTCACACCGTTCAACTTCAGTTTCGGAGGAACATCACTGCTGATCATGGTAGGTGTTGCGCTCGACATAGTACAGCAGCTCGAGAATCAGATGCTGATGAGAAATTATCAGGGATTCCTTAAGTAAGTAATTATAGGAGGAAGATATGAGAGCAGTATTACTGGGACCTCCGGGTGCAGGAAAAGGCACTCAGGCAGTAAGATTGGTTGAGAAGTACGGTATTCCTCAGATCTCTACGGGAGATATCTTCCGCAAGAACATCAAAGAGGGAACCGAGCTTGGAAAGAAAGCTCAGGAGTATACAAACTCCGGAAGACTCGTACCTGATGAGCTGGTAGTCGACCTCGTGGCCGACAGACTGCAGCAGGACGACTGTGCAAACGGATATCTGCTCGACGGATTCCCGAGAACGATCGCACAGGCTGAGGCCTTCGATAAGATGCTCGAGAAATGCGGTCAGAAACTCGATGCAGTCATCAACTTCGAAGTCGGTTACGAAACTCTTATGGAGAGACTGACCGGCAGAAGACTGTGCAAGGCTTGCGGCGCAAGCTATCACATCAAGAACTTCCCGCCTAAGGTCGAGGGAGTATGTGACAAGTGCGGCGGCGAGCTCGAGCAGCGCAAGGATGACACAAGAGAGACTGCAGAAAAGAGAATCGAAGTCTACGAAGAGTCCACAGCTCCGCTGATCGACTACTACAAAAAAGCCGGAACTCTCAAAAACTTCAATGCAGAGAAAGATGCTGCAGAAGTGTTCGCAGAAATAGTTGCGGAGATCGGAGAGTAAGCAGGACATGATAATCATCAAGTCTAAACGGGAAATCGAGCTTATGAGAGAACCATGCAAGGTCACTGCAGAACTGCTTCATGATCTTGCTGAATTCGTCAAACCGGGCATCTCGACGAAGGATGTGAATGACTTCGTTGAGAAGAGGATCACCGGACATGGCATGACACCTACATTCAAAGGCTATGGCGGGTTTCCCGCCGCAGCCTGCGTGTCTGTCAACGAAGAGGTGATCCACGGCATACCGAACGCATCAAGGATACTCAAGGAAGGCGATATCGTAAGCGTGGATGTGGGTGCCACATGTAAAGGCTACAACAGCGATGCGGCACGTACATATCCGGTCGGCAAGATAAGCGCTGAAGATCAGAAACTCATTGATGTCACCAGACAGAGCTTCTTCGAAGGCATCAAGTATGCAATGGAAGGCTACAGGATAGGCGACATCGGGCATGCAGTCCAGAAATATGCCGAAAGCTTCGGAATGGGCGTCATAAGGGACTACACCGGTCATGGTACCGGTACCAAGCTTCACGAAGACCCATACATTCCTAACTACGGAAAGCCGGGCAAGGGCGCAAAGATAGAGAGAGGAATGACTCTCGCCATCGAGCCTATGATAGCTCTCGGCAGTTACGAAGTAAGGGTTCTTGGAAATGACTGGACCGTAGTGATGGTAGACGGCAAAAAGTCCGCCCACTATGAAAACACTATATTGGTTACCGACGGAGAACCTGAAATCTTAACTCTGCAATAGGAGGAACGTAATGGCAAAAAGCAACACTATCGAGGCAATGGGCACCGTTATTGATGCGCAGCCGAACGCAATGTTCAAGGTGAGGCTGGATAACGATTTCGAAATACTCGCTCATATCTCCGGTAAAATCAGAATGAACTACATTCGTATTCTGCCGGGTGACAGAGTTAAGGTCGAACTGTCGCCTTATGATCTGACTCGCGGAAGAATTACATGGAGGGAAAAATAATGAAAGTTAGAGCATCTGTAAAGCCTATGTGCGACAAGTGCAAAGTTATCAAGAGACACGGTCGCGTAATGGTAATTTGCGAAAACCCTAAGCATAAACAGCGTCAGGGCTAAGTGCAGAAAAAAGAACAATAAAAAACATTTCAAAAATGTTATTATGAATCGTTCGCGTGTAACCCAAGGGAGTATTGTGCCTTGGGTATTCGCACGCTGACAGACAATGCTGTTAAGCGCCGGGAGAACCGGGTTCCCGGAATGAAAACGCTTTAAAAAACTTGGAACACCCGTCTATATCACCCCCGGAAAAGGTGACGGAAGATGGGAAAGGAGGAAAAACATGGCAAGAATTGCCGGAGTAGACCTGCCAAGAGATAAGAGGATCGAATACGGTCTTACATACATCTATGGAATTGGTCTCGCAACATCCAGAGAAATTCTCGCAAAAGCGGGAGTTGATCCTGACATCAGAGTCAGAGATCTGACCGAAGAAGACGCCGGTAAGATCAGAAGAGTCATCGATGCAGATTACATGGTAGAGGGTGACCTCAGAAGAGAAGTTTCACTCAACATCAAGAGACTCATGGAGATCGGATCTTACAGAGGTATCAGACACAGAAGAGGACTCCCTGTAAGGGGTCAGAAGACAAAGACAAACGCAAGGACACGTAAGGGCCCGAAGCGTCTTGCCGGAAAGAAGAGATAAGGGGAAGGAGGTATAAGTTATGGCAGCTGTTAAGAAGACAGT
>CACZGY010000114.1 GCA_902780815.1 uncultured Eubacteriales bacterium | reverse complement strand
TGCTGCCAGGAAGGTGAACGACAGGCCCATGACGATCGGAAGTCCGGAACCTATCCTCCAGACCGGATAGAGCTGTACCATGGTGCCGATACCGGCTATAAGCATGCAGTTCTGTATCAGTCTCGCAGTCTCTACTGCGCTGAACGGCTGTCCGTCATACACTGCAACGGAAGCTATGATAATAAGCGGTGCAACGTTTGCAACGAACATCGCCAGAACATGCTGAAGTCCGAACGGGATGGCTCTGCTTACAGGCACTCTGCCTTCCAGCCGGTATACATTACTTACACTTACGCTTTTGTCTTTTTCTTTCTTTTCTTTCTTCATGATACCTCCTCCCCAATTTTCCATTTACAATCTCATACCCTTATTTACGTTTTCATTATAGTCCCGTTGACCGCACTTTTCCACAACTGTAAAATACAAATATGGAATTATGGAACTTCAGAGGTAAACAGAATAATATCACGGAAGCACTGCAGATCAGCCTGCCTGAGCATGCGGTAATCAGTTTTGTCGGCGCAGGCGGCAAAACCTCGCTCATTTTTGCGTGGGCACACGAGCTGGCATCAGCCGGTAAAAGCGTCGTTATCACGACAACTACTCACATGTACCGTCCTGAGCGCATGGAAGAAGACGGCATCAGGATAGTTGTATCTGATGATCCGGAAAGGCCGGATAAGGTCACGGCTCCTCCTCCGGAAGTCCTTGACAGGCTGCGGGAGTCAGCTGATGTTGTGCTTATCGAAGCTGACGGGTCACGCCGCATGCCTCTTAAGTGGCCTGCAGACAGGGAGCCTGTCATACCTGACTATACAGATATAACTATTTGCGTCGCAGGGCTGTCCGCTCTTGGCAGTAAAACAGCGGATGTCGTTTACAACGCTGCCGGACTGCCTGAGCGGCTTCAGCGTGAGACGGTAGACATGAATCTTATGCATGCCATCGTCTCTTCTCGTGACGGCGGTCAGAAAGGAGTCCGCGGAGATTTCCGCGTGTTCCTGAACCAGGTCGATGATGATATAGACAGGCTTGCCTCTGCTTACAGGCTTCAGCAGATATTTGCTGTAATGGGAATACAGAGCGCATGGGGATCACTCCTGTCTGAAGAACCAAAGATCGCAGTGATACTCGAAGCTGCGGGAAACAGCACAAGATTCGGCAGCAATAAACTGCTGCATGTAATGGATGACGGGCGTCCGATGATAGCATCCATATTTGATGCGGTACGCCCTCTTGACATCTATAAAAAGGTTCTCGTCACCCAGTATGATGAGGTCGCTGCATTAGCGCCGGATCTGAATGTTGTCATGAATGACAGACCTGACCTCGGCATATCACGCAGCATGCAGCTTGGTCTGGCGGCAGCAGGTGATGCTGATGCGTTTATGTTCTGCGTGTGTGATCAGCCGGGGCTTAAATCCGCTACACTTGAAAGGCTTATAGAAGCATATAAAAAAGGAACTGCCGGCATCGTTTCCCTTGCATGGCAGGGAAAGATGTGCAATCCCAAGATTTTTTCATCGCGTTATAAAGAAGAGCTTATGCGTCTGTCAGGTGATACCGGAGGACGTCAGATAATCTCTGCGCATGCGGATGATATCCTCCTTGTCGAAGCTGATAGCGAAGATGAGGTGAAGGACATCGACAGGCTGTGACCTGTTGAGGGTCAAACGACTTCCAGCAGCACCTCTATCGCTCCGCCGCATATCATACCGGATTCAGCAACATCCTTTCCGGTCATATCTACATTCATTATCACGGGGCCGGCAGCCTCGTTTTTTTCTTTACCTTCGATATTTCTGAGCACTTCAGAAGCATAGAGAATGACAGTTGCTTCGGCGCATCCTCCGCCAATAGTTCCGGTAATGGCCCCGCCTTCTTCGACCAGCATGCGTGTGCCGGCAGCTCTCGGTGATGACCCTTTCTTAGATATTATCGTGGCAAGAACAGACGGGCCTCTCTTTTCCGACTGAAGTGCTCTCATTATATCTGCCGGAATGCCCGTGCTCTTTCTTGTTTTGTTTTTCACCTCTATTATCTCGGCAAGGATTGCGACCGCGATCTCTTCAGGTGTCTCGGCACCGATGTTGAGGCCTATCGGTGTATGTACCGAGTCTATCACATCCTGAGGTATGCCATTGTCAGCAAGCATCTGCTTCACCAGGCCCACTTTTCGCCTGCTGCCTATCATGCCCACATATGCGTGCGGCTTGTTTACGATACTCAGCAGACATTCAGAATCCGACATATGGCCTCTGGTCACGATTATAAAGAATGTGTCCTGGTCGCCGGGAATACCTGCCAGTGCCTCTTCAAAGCCGCTGCAAATACCTTTATCCGCACCATGATCCAGTGCGTTCTGTACGAACTTCTCCCTGTCATCTATGGCTGTCACATGAAAGCCCATCATTTTTGCTATTTCGATCACAGGCATGGAAACATGACCTGCTCCGCAGATGACTATCTTCTTTTCATTTCCGAGCAGCTCTGCAAAGACCCGCTCTCCGCCGATAAGAGTCAGGCTTCCGTCTTCCGCGGAAACCGCATCATCTGCATGTACCGAAAAGAAGCCGGCCTCATCACTCATCCAGACAGGTTCGCCGGCAGATACTATCATCTTCTCTCCTGCATGGTCTCCTTTGCAGACTGTGAACAGCCGGTTCTCGAGGTTTATATTCAGTTCACTTATAACATCATAAAAGCTCATATCTTTCACTCCAGGACCAGTATATCATCTTCGTTCAGTTTCAGATAGTCCGGCAGGCCCCTGGCGTCAAGCACCTTTTGCTCTTCTCCCTGCACGAACCAGCAGAGAGGAGAATCACTGTTGACAGTGCGGATGTAATAATTCTTTTCAAATGGCAGATCATCTACTCTGATAAGATCACACTTTACGCAGTTCTCCTGATACTCTCCCCATATAGGTTCGAACGAGTGTGCTCTGAAGCCAATATAGTTTACATGTGGCGGGATTTCCCTCTCAAGTTTGAGTGTGATCCCCCAGTCAGCAGCCTCAACAGTATGCCCGTCTATACGCCTTGCCGAAGACAGATTCTTGCAGCCTGTAAGCCTCGCGGCCACAGCGCTCCACGGTTCTCTGAAAACAGCCTTCGTTTCACCATGCCGTATGATGTGTCCATCACTTACGATAAAAAGCTCCTCGCTGAACCGGTAAAGTTCATCCCTGCTGTGAGACACCATCACTACCTGGCCTCTGTAGTCTTCGAGCATTTCCAGCATCTCCACCTGCATGCGGTCCCTGAGATAACTGTCAAGAGCTGAGAAGGGCTCGTCCAGCAAAATCAGCGAAGGCTCCGTCACCATGATCCGGGCAAGAGCAACTCTCTGCTGCTGACCGCCGGACAGTTCCCACGGAAATTTATCTTCAAAGCCGTCCATACGGAAGCGTCTCAGCATGTCCATTGCCTTGCTGCGGTTATCGTCCGTCGCCCTGCCCAGTCCCGCCATGACATTCTTCAGAACGTTCATGGTCGGAAAAAGTGCGTAGTTCTGGAACATGTATCCTACATTGCGCTTTTGCGGTTTAAGGTCGGTCTTTGAGCCGGAATCATAAAGCACCCTGCCGTCAACTTCTATATGTCCCGCATCAACAGTCTCGATGCCGGCGATGCTCTTTAGAGTCATGCTTTTACCGCTTCCGGACTCTCCCAGTATTCCTATCCTGGAAGCATCGCTTTTAATCATCACGTTCAGCCCGAATCCGCCTATTCTTTTGTGTATATCCGCATACAGTCTGCTCATGTCCGAGTCCTACCACTTTCTGACATTCTTCATATGTTTCCCGGTGATCATGTTGATCAGGAAGATCGAAAAGAATGCAATTATTAGCACTATAACGACCCAGAAGCCCGCAGTGGCATAATCACCGTCCTGTATGACCATAGCAATACGCTGGGAGACCGTACCGGTCTTGCCCGGGATATTGCCCGCAAGCATAGAAGTAGCTCCGTATTCACCCATAGCACGGGCAAATGTAAGTATAGTCCCGCTTGCTATTCCCGGGCCTGCTGTAGGAACGACTATGCGCCAGAAAATGGAAAGTTCTGACATGCCGAGAGTTCTTCCGGCATAAACCAGGTTTGCATCGATCTGCTCAAAGGCCGCTCTCGCATTCCTGTACATCAGCGGAAACGCAATGACTGTTGCTGCAAGTATGCAGCCCAGCCACGTGTGGACCACCTGTATGTTGAACGTGTCGTTCAGAAAGATCCCGAACGTCCTTCTGCGGCTGAAGATAAGAAGCAAAAAGAAACCCGCTACAGTCGGAGGAAGCACCATAGGCAATGTCAGTATACCGTCAAGGATAGACTTTGCTCTGTAGTCTTTCTTTATGACCTTGCGGGCAGCCCAAAGTCCGAGGAAGAACGATATGATGGTCGCCACGACCCCGGTCTTCAGGGATATCCATAATGGACTCCAGTCCAGTGTTTTTGCTAATTCAATAAAGCTGTTCACTTACCCTTTTATTATTCTACGTCTGTATCGAATCCGTACTTCTGATAAAGCGCCTTAGCATCATCATTCGTGATGAAAGCAATGAAATCAGCCGGTAGCCTACGGTTTCAATGATCTTTATGCTGTCTTCATGTCCTATCGTATCTGAAAGATATGTAGTTCCGACTTCGCTGGATGCTTCTTCAACTGCGGCGAGCACCTTGCTTACGTTACCCTGTTCGCTGATCTCAACTCCGCCGAGCTGCTCGGATACTTCCTCGGTCGTAATGGCTGCAGGATCTTCAGCTTCCTTTAGAAGACCGAGGTTGATCATTGCCTGTCTTGTATACTTACCTACAGGAACACTTCCGTCAGCAAGCGCAATGCTTTTTGCTTTAGCGATATCAGCAAGTCCTGTGACAGCGGTATCGCTGTCAGGCTGTGTCACAACTACAAGCTGGTTGTTTACGACATTGGTCCTTGTACCTTCAACTACCATTCCGGCGCCTTCAAGCTCATCCATCTGCTTCTGTGCAGCGCTGAAGAACACATCACATGGCGCACCCTCCTGGATCTGTGTGAGAAGAGCTCCTGAGCTGTCAGCATTTACAACTATGTCTATATCAGGATTGGCATTCTCATATGACGCCTCGAAATCCGCCATTACAGCATTAAGTGAAGCAGCTGCAAATACATATACTTTAGTCTTTTCTGCAGGTGCAGTTTCTTCACCGCTGCTTCCGCTGCCGCATGCTGCAAGAGCAAATACCATCGCGAAAGCAACAGCAATTGCAAATAACGTCTTCTTCATATTAACCTTCTTTCTTACATTGCCGTCTTAACGAGGCAAATAGCTGAAATAAGTTATCTATGCTAAGATCCAGCGCGCTTTGGACCGAAACACCATATTTTATTTTCCGAATCCGCAGTTAGGGAAAGTGCACACCTTGCAGTTGAGGCAGAGCCCGCCCTCTCCAAGTTTGTCGAAGTCCTTCTTTTCCAGTATTTCGCCTGTCATGATCCTTGGCAAAACAATGTCGAATATCGTTCTGCGTGCGTACATTACGCACCCCGGAAGACCCATGACCGGAATATTGTTCTCACCGTAATATGCAAGCATGAACATCGCTCCCGGCAGCACCGGAGCCCCATAAGTCACCGCACTTCCGCACACATTGCGTATTGCCAGCGGAGTCCTGTCATCAGGGTCTACACTCATTCCTCCGGTACAGACCACCAGATCACAGCCCTCGTCAATAAAAGCTTTAATATGTTTTTCGATGTTTGCGTTGTTGTCGTCAGATATTCTGATACCTGCGACTTCGGCACCATATTCCTCGAGCTTATCCTTTACAACAGGGGTAAACTCATCTTTTATGCGTCCATAGAAAACCTCATTGCCTGTACTGACAATACCGGCTTTGCGGTATATGTAAGGCTCGACACTCATGATCGGCTTATCACCGGCGACCGCTTTCACCTGCTCCATCTTTTCTTTTTCTATGACGAGCGGTATTATACGCGTGCCTGCGAGCTTGTCACCTTTTTTGACCGGGAAATCACCGTGGCGTGTAGCAATCATCATCTGTCCGAATGAATTGACAGCCATCAGCTTTTTCCTGTCTATCCTGAAAACCCCATCGCATTCAGCCGCGAGTTCTATCTTTCCTTCCTTGACACCGCCCCGGCTCATGTTATCGCCCTTGCAGATGGCACAGAGCACCTCAGCAGCATCATTCTCATGCATCATGGTCTCGTCATTTTCCCAGACATAGATGTGATCCTTACCAACTGAAAGCAGGACCGGTATATCCTCTTCTTTAATGATATGCCCTTTACGGAACACGGCGTCTTTCGTGACGTCTTTTATGATCTGTGTGATGTCGTGACAGATAACCTGTCCCACGGCATCTTCTGTTCTCATCAGTCTCATCTCAGTCCTCGTTTATATGATAGTGCTTATTGGTTAACGAGAG
>CACZGY010000113.1 GCA_902780815.1 uncultured Eubacteriales bacterium | reverse complement strand
GGAGGGTATCCTGTTAACTTTGCATCCGGCTTCCTTGGTGAGAATGTGAAGGTAGTCAGTGCAGGCTTGTTTTCAACAAGAGGGCATGATGTGGATACACATGGTGCAGCGACGCTTGCAGGGGATAATGGTGTTATAGCACAGGTTTCCTGGGGCATGGATAATGTCTATAGATGCGGTGCAGAACTTCACGGCAGTACCGGTATGATAAGCATAGACAGACTGTACAGTCCGCCTGCCAGTCTGTCTCCGGTTATTACGATTATCGATAATACAGGTGTAGAAAAAGTTGAAGTACCGGCAGACGACCAGTTCAGACGGTCACTAGATCACCTTGCAGCCTGTATAGAGAGTTCAGCAGTTGCTGAAAAAAGGCGCATCGCAATTCTCAAACAAGCAGGGCTTATACAGTCCATAATTGAAAAGGGATAAGCTTTTCTAATACCAATATATATAGCAGCATGAAAAAAGAGGGCATTGCCATCCGGCAATGCCCTCTTGTATTAATTAAATCTTAGTGGTAAGCATCCTTTTTGACGATGACTGTTGTATTAATAGGAATGTTGTTGTAAATCCATTCTGCATCGCCATTGGCCATTCTCAGGCATCCGAATGTCTGAGGGACACCTTTACTATTCATGACGCCTCTTACCTTGTTGTTGCTCTTCCACCATGTTCCGGTGTGGAAGGAAACTCCGCTGGCGAAGTAACTTGCATACTTATAATAGTATCTCTTTCCCTTTTCTGTAACCATGAACACTTTTGCTTTCTTCTGAGAGATTGCTGAGTGATAAGGCTTAGTGAGATGGCTGAATCTGCCGGTCGTTACACGGAAATTCCTGGAATACTTCCACTGGCCTTTCTTACCTGTTAACAGATAAGCTCTCTGTGTACGCGGGCTAACCCAAATCAGATACTTGTTAGGGCTGGAATAGCCATGGCTGTTCACGAAATCCTCCACAGCGGACTTCGTGAAATCATAACTTACAGTCGTAGCAGCCTTAACGCCGCCTTTCAGCTGATTATACTTAAGCCAGCCTACTCTGCCATCAGATGTCATTACCAGAACCTTTGAAGGCTGTTTGAATTTCTTGACCTTGGCAGGGGATTTTCCCATAGCAATTACATATGTGCCTTTAGGAAGTGTAGCTACTTTTCCTTTGAGTTTCGCAGTCTTGTAAATAGATACTTTTTTCTTAGTATGTCCATACCAAACAAGATCTTCAATATTTGTAAGGATATTGCCCGAGATGCTTACACTGGCAATATTAGACAAATCGGATTCAACACCGCCCTTTACAGCCTTAACAGCATAGTAGAAGGTGCCTTTGTTTTCAAGCCAGTAAACAGAATTCTTGTTAGTTCTAGTATACTCAGCCAGATTGCTTGGATTTGTACCGCGCAATACGATAAACTGATCCGCTGTTCCCTGCCAGCTTACTGTAAGACCATTGTCGTTAGATCCATATCTGGTAGAAGCAGCTACATTGATTGGTGCTGCCGGTGGTTCGATTACGGTTACAATACATTCAGCATAAACTTCGTCCTCGCCTACCATAGCGGAAGCTTTGACTGTAGCAGTTCCGCTAGCGTTAGCGGTCACAACACCGTCAGAAACCGATACAATACTGTCGTCTGATGGCGTTGAACTCCATGAAATTTCACCTTCCCAATCTTCAGGGAAATCTTTTGGAGTAGCTGTCAGAGTTACAGACGCTCCCTTTCTCAAGTTGACACTAGTCTGGCTCAATTCAATTGAGGCAGATATAGTTTCTCCTTTTTTAGCTTCAACAGGTGCTATCTGCTCAGGCGCTGTCTGATCCGGCTCTTCTACAGTAACAGATTGTCCGGATTCGTTCTGTTCAGTGCTCAGCATTGGTTCTTCGGGCTGCTCTACAGGGTCGTTTTCTGCAAATACCACAACCGTAGAAAGCACCATCACTAATGTGAGAAGCAGAGACAGCAGTTTTGCGTGCGTTGTTTTGTTTCTCATTTTGAAATAGCCTCCATTAAATATATAAATACACATAAATATCCATTATTAGGTATTTTATTTTACACTAAATTTTCCGTGAATGGAATCCTTTTTCAGCGAAAACATACGAAAACATATATTGTAGAAATATATCGTTAAGTGATTCGCTTTCTATGTTACAATAAAGTGAATTACTATGACAGTACAGGAGACGCCATGCTTGAAAAATACCAGAAAAAACTTATCAATTTAATGATCTTCCTGGATCTGCCTAAAATGAAGAAATCTCTTCCGCAGGACTACAGGAAATTGGTAAAGATCCAGAACCGCCGCATCCGCGCACTGATGAAAGCCGCGTACAGGCTGCCGTTCTACAAAGAGCGCTTTGACAAGGCAGGTGTAAAACCATCTGACATACGCTGCGCCGAAGATCTTGCGAAACTGCCTCTGCTGAACAAGGACGAGCTTCGCGCCTGGATGAAGGAACTTGCAAAAGACCCGAAATACGATGAGTGGTATCACGACACCACGAGCGGCTCATCCGGTGAGCCTCTGATGCTCCTGATGTCGCCGCGCGAGAAGGCATACCTCATGGCCAACTGGTTCAGGGTGCTGCTGGTGGCGGGCTACGATCCGTTCCGCGGTAAAACTATGAGCCGTAAGAGTGCGCACAGCGTTACCGGAGGAAAGGACACTATCCTCCAGAGGATAGGCATACTCAGAAGATACTTCCTTGATCAGTATGCTCCGGAGACAGAGATGATCAGGCAGGTCAACGAGTGTCAGCCGGACTTTTTATACATGAACAAGACCGAACTGATGAGGATGTGCATGTATGCCGACAAAAATAATATAAAAGTATGGCAGCCGAAACTGTTTTGCCCTACGGGAGAAAAGATCGATGAAGCGGCACGTACGGTATTCTTCAAAGTGCTTGGCCCGAACATGATCGATTCATACGGAACAGCTGAGGCCGGCGCATGCATGGTGAAGCTGCCGGGCATGGACGCGCACAAGATATGGCATGACTCGTTTGTTGTCAATATACATGATGATGACGGCAATCTTGCCACGGAAGGCAAACTTGCGTGCACTCCGCTCTTCAAAAAGGATCTCCCGCTGATCAACTATGTTGTCGGCGATAAAGTGGTATCCGAATTCAGGGACGGAGAGCGCTTCATAACAGGCGTTCAGGGACGCCTGAACGATGCGTTCAAATACGAGACAGGAGAGGTGACGACATTCTTCGAGATCGCACCGATAATCGCGCACTGCAGCGATGTTATACAGATAAGATTCATACAGGAAGACTATCACAACGTGACCGTTCAGGCCGTATTTAACGAGAAAGAGTCGTCGAGAACGGTCGAGGAGGTCGAGGCAGACCTCAGGGCACAGCTCGAGGCGAAGTTCAAGCATCCGTTCAACATCACATTCGAATGGAAAGACAACCTGCCGCCGGACGACAACGGCAAGCTCAGGATGATAGTCAGCAAGGTTAAATAGAAAAAATTTTAAAGGAGAGACATGCTTTATTCAGTAGTTATTCCATGCTACAAATCAGCACACACTATAAGAGAGGTAGTTGAAACGACTGCGGAAGAGCTGACAAAGCTCGGAAGAACGCCTTTTGAATTCGTTCTTACAGACGACTGCTCACCTGACGGGGGCGAGACGGTACGAGAACTCAGGAAACTGGCCGATGACCACGATTACGTAAAAGTCATAGAGCTCGCAAAAAACGGCGGACAGCACAATGCCTCGCTTGCCGGCATGAATTATGCCGAAGGAGATTTCATAATCTCTATGGACGATGACATGCAGACACACCCGTCGCAGCTGTCGAAGCTTTTCGACAAGATCGAGGAGGGCTACGACATCGTCTATGCGTACTACCCTGACAGGCATTACAAGAGCGCCGTGCGCAGCATCGGCACCTGGATGAACTTCACCACAGTAAGGGTTCTCATCGGTAAGCCGAAGGATATGAAGACCTCAAGCTTCTTCATCATCCGCAAGTACGTAAGGGACTATGCAGTGCAGTACAAGAGCAAATATGCTCATCTTCAGGGGCTGTTCCTGAGGACTACCGCCCTGAGCAAGATCGCGAGCGTCCCGGTGGAGCATTTCGAAAGAGTATACGGACAGTCGGGATACAGCTTTAAGAAGCTGGTAGCGCTGTGGTCAAACCTCATTGGCTTTTCGATCGTTCCGCTGCGCTTTGCGCAGTATTCCGGAATGATACTGTCGCTGATCGGCATTATCGGAGCTATAGTCATACTGATACGCAAACTGGTACTGCCGTCAGTAGCTCTCGGCTGGTCATCCATAATGGTCGCTCTGTGCTTCTTCTCGGGAGTGATACTGTTCTTTCTGGGACTGCTGGGAGAGTATATCGGCCGATTGTTCCAGGATTCCACAAACTCACCGCAATACGTGGTGCGGACAGTTTATACGCAGGGATGTGAGGATGCGGCTCCAATAACAGGACAGGCTGCAGCTGATAAAGAGAACATTAAATCATAAGGATGGAAAAAATGAAGAAACTGCTTATACTCGGAGCCGGCATTTATCAGGTGCCGCTGATCAAAAAAGCCCAGGAGATGGGTATATACACAATAGTTACGAGCATACCGGGCAACTATCCGGGCTTTGCTATCGCTGATAAGGTCTACTATGAGAACACGACTGATTACGAGGCGATACTTAAGATCGCCCGTGATGAGAAGATTG
This sequence comes from uncultured Eubacteriales bacterium, assembly GCA_902780815.1. Classification (GTDB taxonomy): domain Bacteria; phylum Bacillota; class Clostridia; order Peptostreptococcales; family Anaerovoracaceae; genus Crickella. The sequence goes on along the minus strand of CACZGY010000113.1, from coordinate 76 downwards.
ACGGAGTGGTCACATCAGGAACGGACGTAGCCATAATCACTGTGGGAAAGGTCTGCGATGCGCTTGGATTACCGGG
>CACZGY010000112.1 GCA_902780815.1 uncultured Eubacteriales bacterium | reverse complement strand
ACATATTGCAGGAGGGAAACAATATGAAGATTCTGGGAATTTCTTTCGGAACAAAAAACGGAAACAATGACACAATGTGCAGAGTAGCACTCGAAGAGTGCCAGAAACTCGGTGCTGAAATCGAATTCATTCATGCATTTGACTGGGATCTCCAGACATGCACAGGATGCGTAGCATGCTCCAGAGGCCTCGTAATGGGCAAGGGCATGATCTGCACAAGAAAAGATGACTTTGCAGCTCTCTATGAGAAGATGGTAGAGGCAGACGGAGTATTCATCGTAGATCCTATCTATGAATCCGGCGGATCCGGACTCTTCCATATCTGCTGCGACAGAATGGGACCTGGACATGATACAGGAATGCTCTTCGGACTCAATGAAAAACTGATCGAGCAGGGCAAAGAGCCTCTGAGCGAGAGATATTTCATGCAGAAGGCAATCTCTTTCCTCGCTATCGGCGGTTCGGACTGGGCTGTCAGATGTGAGACAGACCACGCTATGATCGCTATGAGCCCTGGCTGGAAGGTAATCGACAATGATTACTTCTCATGGTGCAAGGACGTCATCATGCAGGATGACAAGATCGAGAGGACAAAAGAGATGGCACGCAACCTCGTTGAGGCAGCTCAGTACATCATCGACAACCACCTCATGATCCCTGGATCAGAGAAGGTTGACCTTTGGAAGGGCAAAAAGGGCGCATGCCCACACTGCCACGGCAATAACTTCTACATCTTCCCTGGCACAACTCAGGCTGAGTGCGAACTCTGCGGACTTCGCGGTGAGCTCGTTGTCGAGGACGGAGCTATGGTATTCAAGTTTGACCCTGCAACAGAGCATCACGCTCACGATATCCTCTCCGGCAAGGCACTGCACGGACAGGACATCTTCCAGAACGAGGGCAGACTCATGAACCTCTTCAAGGATCCTGAGTTCAAGGCGCGCAAAGAGCACTATACTAATGTAATTGCTCCTACACCATCCCCATCGAAAGCAAAGTAATTATAATAATAAATGGAGTCGCTTAACGCGGCTCCATATTTTATAGCGAAAGGAGTTCAAAATGAACAGACCTGAATTTTATCCTGTAAGAAGTATCATCCTCGTTGACCTCGCACATGAGGACTACAGGATCAAGTTCGGACCTTATGTAAGCAAATACGCTTTCTATCCGGCACTTCCGACACCTCCGGGCGGAGCAAGATTCGGAACAGTAAGGATGCAGATGACAGAGCACTACTGGCTTGCTAATCCTAATGACGTCGGTTTTGCAAAAGACCATCACAAGGTCCTTACAGAGTACTTCCCGACAGACGTACTCGTATGGCAGAACAACATCCCTGACATGGGACATTCACACGGCATCGACAAATCCCAGGAAGTAAATCTTGAAGGAGATGATGCACGTGCTACTAAGGGCGACGAGGCTGCAGGAACAGTTCCTTTCATCTTTGCTTTCGTGCCTGTATGGTGGGAAGAAGACTTCAAGGGCGAAGGACGCACGGTTGAGGATGGTCCTAACTACAGATGGATGTTCATGGTAAAATATCCGGAGGGAGTAAGCGCTGAAGAAGGCGATAAATGGCTAAAGGAAGAGTTCATCCCTGCATGGACTTCACATGAAGGATGCACACGCTGCGTATCCAGCAAGATCAAGAAAGAAGTAAACGGATGCGAGTTCGACCGCATCGTAGAAATGTGGTTCGAATGCCAGTCTGCATGGTGCGACGCGGCAGCTGCAGCTGCTGAGAAGTGCGCTAAGCCTGCATGGGCAGAGACGGAGGACTTCCCGTACTTCAAGAAGTCTTACGGCATCAGCGGAATCTTCCTGTCAGACTACGCAAGAAGCGATAATCTGACCCAGTACCGCGGTTACATCACAATGAGGTAACTTTACCTATAGAAGGAGAAAACTAATGTCAGAAGGCAAATATTTCTACTCAAAAGGCGAGGGGAATGACGGCTACATAAAGAATCTCGAGGTCCTCTCGTACTGCGACATGGACGGCACATGCGGAATGTTCCAGATGGCCCTGTACAGGACGATGGCCCTGTACAGGACTGAATCCGGAAGATATCTGCTTTACGGTGCATGCTTTGCAGCAGGTCCTGCCGGAGTAGGCATCATGATAAGCGATGTCACTGATCCGAGGAATCCTGTATTCATAAAGAAATGGCTCCCGTTTGATATCGATGAATATCCAACAACGTCCATTCCTAAGCTGCAGATCGCAGATGACAAGCTGATCTTTGCTCTTACTTCCGGTTCCGGCCCGAGCGTTCTCGTAGGCGACCGCGCAAAGATGAAGAGTCTGCAGGGCATAATGATCTATGACCTCAAGAAAGATCCGGAGAACCCTGAATATCTCGGCTACTGGGACTGCGGAGTCCCGTATTCAATGGGCGTACACAGATTCATGTACAACGGCGGAGATTACGTACATCTGTCATCAGAGGCGGATGAGTTCGAAGGGCTTATTTACAGGATCGTCAGCATAGCTGATCCAAAGAATCCTGTAGAGGTCGGCCGCTGGTGGGCACCTCATCAGTACATTTACGGAGTACCGGGAAGAGAAGTTGATCATTCCGCTCCTCATAATCCGGACTTCATGGATAAAGGATGGCTGCACGGCCCTCCGTTCGTAGTAGGGGATAAGGTCTACTGCGGTTACTGCGGAGACGGTCTCTATGTACTGGATATCTCGGATATTCACCATCCAAAGGCACTCGGAAACCTGAAGTTCATGCCTGCATTCTCAAGCAGACTCGCAGGAGCCAGAACCCATACTGCACTTCCGCTCGTCGGAAGAGATCTCGTCGTTGTAACAAACGAAGGCGAGAGATTCGGCTTCATTAAAGACGGAGTCGTAAAGCAGGCTCAGGCCATGAACAATCTGCACATGGTGGATGTAAGCGATCCTACGAACCCTGTGCTCATCGCGGAATTCCCGTATCCTGAAGTTCCTGAGGATTTCCCTGCGCCGAACTTCAACACATACATGCTTGCTGAAGGCTCAAAGGGCGGACCGTTCGGACCTCACAATGTTCACGAGCCTATGTGCAACAAGCCTTGGCTCGAGCAGAGGACAGATGTCGTTTATGACTGTTATTTTGCAGCCGGACTCAGAGTCTATGATGTATCCGATCCTTTCTATATCAAGGAAAAGGCATACTTTATACCTCCGAATCCGACAAAGAAATGCTTCCCGTTCCCTGGACCTATGATGGCAATGACAGAGGATGTAGTAGTAGACGACAGAGGCAACATAATAATCGACGCTAACAGCGATGGATTCTACATTCTTCGCAAAACGTACGAAGATTAATGCCTGAAATCAATACAAGAAGGAAATACGCAGCCTGTTTTTTACAACAGGCTGTGTGTTTTGATGATTAATTAACAAATTTGACGCGTGTAGTATAATTATTGTGCGAGCCGGCAGATAATATACGATAAATTATTATAGTTAAGTTTATTGCATATTGCTGATTCGCATCGAAAAGGGTACTTATGAAAAAGAAAGAAGTCCTTACTTTAGCACTGCTTATTGCGATCATGCCTCCTGCATGGGCTGTTCTGAGCCCGTATCTCGGCAATTCGGTAGGGCCTGTAGCCCTTATATGTGCCGGGATCTACGCAACAAACGGCAATAAGTTCAAAGATGCTCATAAGATAGCGCTGGGATATCTTGCAGGTGACATATGGGCACTGATAGCATTCGAAATCATGTCTCATACGCCGTTAAATCCTGATCTGACGCTGTTTTTAACGCTAGCCGTACTCGGTTTCATTCTTGTAGTAATATCTGACAGATTCAAAGGTATCATACACATGCCTTCCTGGCTTACCGGGTGGGCGATAGGTATGCTAACGATGAATCTTGATAAAGCGACACCGGTTCTTAGCCTGACAGTACAGATAGCTGTTGCGATGCTTGTGGGAGTGTATTATGTGGGAGCCTTGCTCGACAGGGTCCACAGACTGCTGAACAAATGAGATCACTCAGGAAAAGAATAAAAGCGAAAACATACAACACAGCACTCAGCCTGATCATAGTGATCATGCTGCTTCTTAATGCAAACCTGACTGTATATATCGGGAGTATTCATAGTGATGCTATAAAGGCTGAACTTCTCAGATTTACTTCGTTAAAATCTCTGACTACCGCATTTGTGGACCATACCACAAAGTTCTTTACCGAAGATGCGGCAGATTTTGCCGAAAATGCCATTACATATTTTAAAGAACACATATGGCTAGGACCGAGACTTACAAGGGGAAGGGGAACCATCCAGGGACCGTCAGGTAAGGAAACGTACTACAATCTGAATATGAGCGGTGTAGTCAGTATCATGAGAAGAATGGGCTATGATTACGAATATTGGGTCAGAGATGACGGAGTCAAGATGTTCGGCAATTATGTCATGGTAGCAGCAAATCTTAATATACGGCCAAGAGGTTCGCTGATCCAGACTTCGCTTGGAATGGGAATGGTATGTGATACCGGTACATTCGCGAAAAGAAATCCTACACAAATAGATATCGCAACAGCATGGTAAACAGGCCGAAATAAATAAGATTGCGAGGACAGGGCCCTGTAAAGGGTCCTTATTCATAATCAGCAACTATTCCTAAAATCATAATTTTCGGAATAGTTATAACACCAGAACCACTCAAACTGCTATATCGCTGTACATATTGGTTTTTCAACCATAAGAGCCCTTTCATATTTAAAACAATAAAAATACTATTCTTATTATATTTTATTTACGGAACAGTAACACTCTGCTCTTCTGCTTTAAAACCATATATATTTATTCTTATATATTTACAAACATCCGGAATTGATTCTGGCCTTTAACGAATTATATCTTGATGTATACTTCATCCATTCCATATATCATGCCTGGATCCCGGAAGCGCCTTTTTCGCAGTCATTAACAGTCTAAGCGGCAGCCATCATTCATTAACTGGAAATCATCAAAAAAGGCCTCAAAAAACGAGGCCGAAATTTGCGTTTTAAGCGTTTTTTTTAGGCCCTCAGGACCCATTATACCTTGCGTTTTGCCCTGAATTTCAAGGCTTTCGACGAATTGCTGCAATTGAAGATCCGAAGCATGAAGCCGGGATACAAATGCTGTCAATACTTCGGATCTGTCAATAAAACACACTTCTAGACATACGTCGGAGCGACATATGATGCTAGCTCTTAATATACCGGGATAAAGAGCTTATCTCCCGGATGGATGTCAGCTGCATCGATGTCATTTATTTCATATATGTCATATATGGCACTCTGTACATCGATATGAGCATCCTTATTACATCTTTCAACTATATTCCAAAGGCTGTCACCATCATTGATCGTGACTTGTACATAGGTTCTTACAGCAGAAGCCTCAGCACTGCCGGCTGCGGTCATAGTGTATCCTGCAAAGACGATTATCATAATGCTGATAACAACGAACATGAAGAACCTGAACGGCTTTACTATTCTATAATGATGTCTTGTATTCTCTTTCATATCATCCACCATATTCTTCTTTCAATATAAACAAATTGAACGCTTGTTCGGTATATTCGCATTATAAACATTTGTTCGATTTATGTCAATACCTTTTGCGAACAAAAGTTCGAAATTTTAAGAATAATAAAAAAGACTCCTCGTGATGTGCGAAAAGCCTTGAAATTAAAGGGCTTCAGGAGCTTCTTAATTTATTTGGTAAGATCACAGAACTCCGCATTGCTCACTTCTGCAAGCACTTCTGGCTCAAGAATTATCTGTACTCCCCTCTTCCCCGCTGAAAAATATATCTTTTCACTGAGTATAGCTGTTTCATCGATGAACGTCGGAAATGCTTTCTTCATTCCTATAGGCGAACAACCTCCGCGTATGTAACCGGTTATATCGAGGATCTCTTTGACATGGATCATCTCTATGCTTTTGTTTCCGGATGCCTTTGCAGCCTTCTTGAGATCAAGAGATTCCGCTACCGGTATCACAAATACGAATATCGCATTTCCGTCTCCTCTGGTAACAAGGGTCTTGAAGACTATATCTTCAGATACACCAAGTTCCTTTGCGGCGTGCACTCCCGAGAGATCAGACTCATCGTAGTCATAGCTGGCCATCGAGTAGTTTATACCGGCTGAGTCAAGCAGCCTCATGGCATTTGTTTTCTGGATTTTTTCTTTAGCCATTGGTCTTTTCCTCTGTTTTCATATCCTTCATTTCAATCTTATCCAGAAATGCTATAAGTTCAACACGTTTTATAAAGCATATCAGAAGTATTATCAAAATCACTGCCGTAAGTATGATCATGGCTGTGTAATTCTGCTTTACGAAAAAATGACCGACAAGCAGACTTCCGAGCATTGCCGGAGATCTGCCTATTGTAGCTGTCAGAAGAAACGGCCTGAATCTCATCTCGGATATTCCGGCAGCATATGACAAGAGATCTTTAGGCACTCCGGGAATAAGGTATATAAGAAATGTCAGGAGCAGTCCCCGCCCGGAGTTCAGTCTGCGCTGATAATCTTTGACTTTCTCCTCTCCAAAGAACAAATGCATCGCATCACTGCCGAGCAATTTAGCAAGATAGAAGGATATTGTAGTGCCTATGACTGCTCCGATGACAGAAAGCAGGTATCCTATGCCTACTCCGAACATATAGCTGGCAGCGAACTGTATAGGCTGACCCGGAAGAACGCATATTACGACCTGTATGATCTGCAGACCGATTATAAGAAGAAATGCGATACTGCTGTTCTGCCGCAGGTATTCGATGACACCGGATGCTGTATCTTTGCTGAATATACTGCTCCCGTATTTCAGATAAAGAAAAGCCGGTATGCCCACAACGATTCCTGCGAGCAATATCAGCTTAAGAACAGCAATTATTTTTTTAGCGGAGGACTCCCTGCTCATAGTACTATAAGGCCTTTTTTATAAAG
>CACZGY010000111.1 GCA_902780815.1 uncultured Eubacteriales bacterium | reverse complement strand
TAGCATCTCGATTACCGTGGTGTCCGCTCCTCTAGGCGCGAAGAATTCCACTACATCGAGTCCTACGGCGCCGGCGCCGATAACAACGACCTTCTTGCCTGTGCAGTCCTCAGGATAGTTGTCCAGATTGTCGATAACGCCGAGAACTGTCTGCACTTTGCCCTTGCCTACGTTTTCCTTGAGTCCAGGGATAGGGAGGATCAGTGGCAGCGAACCTGTTGAGTTCACGATGATGTCCGGATTCAGAGTCCTGATGAACTCAGGAGTGGCCTCTGTGTTCAGGAAGACGTGCAGGTTGTGGAGCTTCTTGATCCTTCTCTCGAGGTAATCAGGGAAGTCTCTGAGTCTGCTCTTGTCAGGGAACTTCGAGATCTCGTAAGCGAGTCCGCCGAGGTGGTCTGCCTTCTCGATCAGGAATGCCGTGCAGCCTACTTCCGCAGCTGTGCATGCGGCTTCCATGCCAGCGGTACCGCCGCCGATAACGACAACGTTGCATGGCTTGTTGACCTTGAGCTTCTTATACTCTTCACCCTCGATGACAGCCGGGTTGACTGTGCATCTGATAGGTCTGTTGTTCTGGATACGGTTTCCGGCGCATCCGATGTTGCAGCTGATGCACTTTCTGATGTCGCACACATCACCGAATTCAACCTTGTTTACCCAGTCAGGGTCTGCGATCAGGCCTCTGCCGATGCCGATGAAGTCAGCGTCGCCTCTTTCGAGGATGTCGTTGGCTACCTTAGGGTCTCTGATGTTGCCCATCGTGACTACCGGCTTGCCGAATCTTTCCTTAACAGCCTTTGCGAGGTATGCTCTCCAGCCGTCAGGATAGCAGTTGCTGTCGATCTGATACTGCAGGGAAGGGTTGAGAGCAGCAGATACGTTGTATACGTCTACTTCGTCTCCGAAGTACTGCAGATACTCGAGGCAGTCGTCGAGGTTGTTGCCGCCCTCGAGGAACTCGTCTGCACTGATTCTTGCGAGGATAGGAATGAATGGTCCTACCTGCTTTCTGACTTCGTCGATGACCATTCTGGCAAGACGTGCTCTGTTCTCAGCGCATCCGCCGAATTCATCAGTTCTCTTGTTGTAAATAGGCGAGAGGAACTGGCTGATGAGGTATGAATGTCCGCAGTGGACCTCGATTGCGTCAAATCCTGCCTGAACAGCGCGCTTTGCGGCTTCGCCGTATTTCTTTACTATAGCTTCGATCTCATCTTTCTCAAGCGGGCGAGGAGCCTCACCACCGAGCTTTGATGGTACTGTCGATGAAGAAACAGTCGGAACTCCTGTACGTGCAGATGAAGCAGATGCTCCTGCGTGGTTGATCTGTACCGCAATGAGTCCGCCTTCACCATGGACTGCTTCTGTCAGCTTATAGAGCTTAGGCATAAACATGTCATGGTCGAGTCTGAGCTGGCTTGTTCCGTTGGATCCTGTAGGGAAGTCAACACAGACGTTCTCTACGATAATCAGGCCTGTACCGCCTTTGGCTCTGAGCTTGTAGTAATTGATGTGATCATCGTTGATGCCGCCATCCGGATCAGCGTAGTTGGTGCCCATCGGGGTCATAACTACTCTGTTTTTGAAAACAGTTTTTCTGACTGTGATCGGCTCAAAAATGTTTGGAAAATCCTTCTTCATTCTTTACTCCTCCCTGAGAGTGTCTCGATGTGTCGATTAAGATGGGTCTTCTTCTTGTGGCAATTTAATATTATCTTAAATCCGGAAGAATAAAAAATATCATTTCTGCCGGATATTGATAACCTGAATGTATCGTTTTCAAACTAATCCTGTATCTACAGCTATCGAATGCTGCTTGAGTTCAGCTTCTATATCTGAACTGCTTTTCATATAATCTATAAATCTCTTTATAGCCGGCATCTGGTAGTGGTTTTTCAGCCATACCATGTTCACATAATGAGTGAGATCCGCATCGGACAGGCTGTGTATGCTGACTTCATTTTCATTGAGAGCATCGACGCTGGCAACCAGAGCGATACCGAAACTTTCCCTTACGAGTGCCTGTATGGAGTATTCGTCCGGACACTCACAGATGATATCGGGTTTGATGCCTAAGTTGCGGTACAGCCTATTGGTGTATCTGCCAAGGGCTGAGATCCTTTCGTATCCTATCACAGGATAATTCTCCAGTTCATATATGGACAGCTTCCCGTGAAGCGCCAGAGGATGGTTCAGATCTGTGATTATGACCATCTCCTGTTTAATAATCGGAAAGAATTCAAGCTCCTCCTCGTTTTCTGCATATGCGCAGAATCCTACATCAAGAATACCTTTCTTTATGTCACGTATTATTGATGAAGTCCTGTTCTGGGCAAATCCGAAAGTTACACTTTTGTTTTCAGGCAGATCCAGAAAGCTGCGGACCATATGAGGAATGTAGTAATTAGCAAGAGGGAACACATATCCGATATCTATGCGTCCGCCGCTTGAAGATAATTCCTTCATTTTATAAACAGCTATTTCACATTCTTCGAGTATGCGGTCCACATATTCAAGGAAGAGCCGTCCGCTCTTGGTCAGTACGATTCCACGTCCGCTTTTTTCAAAAAGTAAAACTCCAAGCTCTTTTTCGAGCGAATCTATAGATCTGGACAGGGAAGGCTGAGAAATATACAGCTCATCCGCCGCAGCATGATAATTCTCTGTACGGGCTACAGTCCTGAAATATGCAAGCTGGTTAAGTGTCATATCAATAATCTCCTTTTTGCCCAATTCCCCTTGTATCCTTAAATGGTATACTATTGTAACAAATTATACAATAAAACAATATTACTTTGATACTTTAAGACTATCAATAATTGCAATTAGTGGTATTGGACGGTATCATTAATAATAGGTAAAATGTATTCAAGAAATAGTTATTGTTTTAACAATCTTCTTACTTGTGGCAGAGACAGAAGGTGTAATTAAGAACAGAGATAAAGTATCACCCAATAACAAAAGGAGAAAACAACATGGCAGAAAGAATCACAGGACATACCGAACTCATCGGACTTATGGCTTATCCTATCCGTCACTCCAGCTCTCCTGCAATGCAGAATGAAGCATTCGCAGAAGTTGGTGCTGACTATGCTTACCTCGCTTTCGAAGTAGACGCAGACGAAATAGAAGACGCAGTAAAAGCAATCCGCACTCTTAAGATGAGAGGTTCAAACGTATCGATGCCAAACAAGACTCTTGTAGGTCAGTATCTCGATGAACTCGATCCTGCAGCAGAACTCTGCGGTGCAGTAAACACGATCGTAAACACCGATGGCCACCTGAAGGGATACATCACAGACGGTATCGGATTTATGGCAGCTATCAAGGATAACGATATCGATCCTATCGGCAAGAAGATGACGATCGTTGGTGCCGGCGGTGCTGCTACAGCTATCGAGATCCAGGCTGCTCTTGACGGAGTTGCTGAGATGTCGATCTTCAATATTAAAGATAAGTTCTACGAAGTCGGAGAAGATACAGTAAAGAAGATCAACGAGTATACAAAGTGCAAGGCTAAGATGTTTGATCTCGCAGATACCGAAGCTCTCCGCAGAGAGATGGCAGACAGCTACCTCTTTGTAAACGCTACAGGCGCAGGCATGAAGCCGCTTGAAGATGTTTCCGTAGTTCCTGATAAGAGCTTCTTCAGACCTGAGCTCATCGTAGTAGACGTTCCTTACGGAACACTCCTCACAAAGATGAGAAAGATGGCTAAGGAAGTCGGATGCAAGACCATGAACGGACTCGGAATGATGCTCTTCCAGGGAGCAGCGGGATTTGAACTCTGGACAGGCAAGCCGATGCCGATCGAGCATATGAAGGAAGTCCTCGGCATCAGATATGACGACTAATTTAAAACAAAATAATGTATATGGAAAATGAGAGGAAAAAATCATGACTAACAAAAAGTATTTACCAAGCGTAATAGTTCTTTATCTGAACTATTTCCTTCACGGTATCGGCTGCTCCGTACTCGGACAGGCGGTAATCAAGGACGCACTTGCTGCAAGCTGGAATGTTGAAGCAATGGCAATCACAGCTATCGCAGCTGCTCTCGGACTCGGAAGACTTATCGCACTTCCGTTCGCAGGTCCTCTTTCAGATAAGCTCGGCCGCAGAATATCGACAGCCATCGGCGGCTTCGCCTATGCAGTTTACCTGATCGGACTCGCAATGGCATTCAACGCAGGCGGCGGCGCAGGCTATAAGATCGCTTATGTATGCGCTATCGTAGGCGGTATCGCAAACTCGTTCCTCGACACAGGTATCTATCCTGCTGTTGCTGAGATCATCAACAAGGCTCCTGGCGTTGCTACAATGGGCATCAAGTTTGCTATCTCCGGTTCCCAGTTCCTGCTGCCGTTCTTCCTCGGAATCACAGTAGGCCAGACCGCAGGCGGACTGGTCTCCTACAACAAGCTGTTCTTCATCGTTGGTATCGCATACCTCGTACTGATGGCGCTTATTCTCTTCTTCCCTCTGCCTGATACAGACAAGAAGGCTGAAGCAGAGAAAAAGGAAGGACTTCTTCAGAGCATCAAGCACGCGAACTTCTCCGCAGGTTCCATCGCTATGATCCTCATCGGATTCACATGCACAGGTACATTCCAGCTCTGGCTCAACTGCGCACAGAACTTCGCAAAGGACGTCGTTGGCTGGGCTGAGCCGCAGGCTATGCAGTCGTTCTATGCTATCGGAACAATGATCGGTCTCGTAGTTACAGCTCTGCTGACAAGCAAGATCAAAGACGTAAGATTCGTAATGATCTACCCTGCAGTCTGCGCACTCATGATGGTCGCAGTACTTATGGCTCCATCGCAGGGAATACTCAAGATCGGTGCTTTCGTACTCGGTTGGTTCGGAGCAGGCGGACTTCTGCAGATCGCAACATCCGTTTGCAACATGCTCTTCCCTAAGATCAAGGGA
>CACZGY010000110.1 GCA_902780815.1 uncultured Eubacteriales bacterium | reverse complement strand
GAAGGGGAAACTGTAGTGATGCATGCGTACAGCGGTTTTCTTGCGCTTATAAACCCATTTACAATCGGTGCTTATCTGCTTGGTATAGTGGCTCTTTTGAATTTGAAATATTGCCGGAGAAAAGCATATAGGATTATATTCTTCCTGCTTTACTGCATTGTTGCAGCATGCACGCTCGTAGCGGTCATGGGAATGACACATTGGTGGGAGTTGCTTATGTATGTACCGCATCTTATCATATTGGTTTTGGCCATGATCCTTGTCAGTCATAGAATTGGCAGCAAAGTAAAAAGCTAGTAAGGCGAAGGCGAAAAGGGTTCTGCTTGAGAAAGAATAATACATGTTCAGCCAGGGGAGCTTCTCTGGTTTTTTATAAGGAAGCGATATGGCGGCTAAACCAGGAAGAATAACTGAAGAGATTATCAATGCAGAATACCAGGCTGTCTATCACTACATCCTTTCTCTCTGCAGAGACGAAAAAGAAGCCGAAGACATTACTCAGGATACCTTTGTAAAAGCCATATCGGTAGAGAGCTTCCGAGGAGAGAGCAGCTATTATTCCTGGCTGTGCTCTATAGGCAGAAATATATGGATCGATAAGTGTCGGCGTTCCGGCAAGATCCAGTTTGAAGCAATCCTGGAAGAGCCTCCTCAGATGTCAGCCAGCTCACCACCTCTTGAAGAAGTACTGGCTGATGGTGAATTGCTCCGCCAGGTACACACAGGTACACAGGATAATCCATGAGATGGATGAACCGTACAAAGAAGTATTCACATTAAAGGTGTTCGGAGACCTGTCATTCAAAGACATAAGCTCCCTGTTCGGAAAAACGGAGAGCTGGGCACGTGTCACATATCACAGGGCACGGAAGAAAATAATAGAGATGTTACGGAAGGAGAACTGGCTATGACTGATAAAAGAAAAGACCTGCCGTGTGCGGTAGTGAGGGATCTGCTGCCCTTATACCATGATGGTGTAGTTAGCAGCGATACCAGTGATTTGATAGAGACGCACCTTGAAGGTTGTGAGAACTGCAGATATGAACTGAACAGCATCCGCAGTGACGAGAAAATAGAAGGGAACCTTATTGAGCAGGATAAGGATTTTTATTTCAAAGAATTCCGCGATGGCGTTAGAACGCTCAGAAGAAATGGAACGATACGAGGCGTCCTGATAGCTTTGGCGGTAGTAGTAGTGTTCTTTGGAGGACTCCAGTTTCTAAACACTGCGGATATCATAAAGGTGGATCCAGCCGATCTTAATATAGACGATGTCTGCAGGTATGATCTGGGAACAGATGGAGGAGAAGGATTGTTCTTTACATATCAGATGAACTGGGACGGAGTATTCAGCATTACATTTGAAGACACGAGCGATCCGAAAGAAATAAATATTGCCATAAAAAGAACTGCACTCGGCGGCAAAATGGAATCGGATTCGAGGAATCCGCGCAGTTACTGGATATTAGACGATTTTTATAAGGAAAGTGCTGATCTTAGCAAAGCAGAAACTGTGAAAGTTAACGGGCAGATAATCTGGACCAAAGATCAGGGGATCAATAACAAACCTCCTGAATACATAGGTAAACTCGTGCGATATGAACAACAGTATGGTGTTGGTGATTTTGTACGACCAGAAGAGAAAATCATATCCACAAGAATAGAGACAGGTGCTATTTCAGTAACATATGAAGATCTCCATGGAATCAAGTGGGATAAAGACGGCAATGTGATCGCCAGATTTACTGTAGATGAGAATGAAAACATCATATCCATGGAAAGCGTGCCATCAAATGAAAAGGGAAACTAAAAATATGCTTGTTTCGAGTGGCAACTCAAAAAAACATAATAATCGATGAAAAACAGGGGTGCTCTGAAACTGAGCAAAATAAGGCTCTGTGAAGCGAGGCGGTCATTATTGACCGCCTTTTGAGTGCAGTAAAAAAAACATGCATAAAACCACTTGAACAAACGTTCTTATATAGATATAATGTCCTCGTCATTCAAAAGAGAGGCAATACATGATGTGGAGATCGTGATCTTTCAATGCATTGCTCCTCATACAGAATGAAAAGCGTTCGAACGACAAACAATAGGTCATCACATGCATATGAAGTGGCTGCCGGCGCAGCAGCTGCGGCATATCAAAGATAGTTTTCATACAGTAAGAACCAAAGTAGCAGGCGAGGATGATACCGGGCCGTTTCCCTTGTTCGATACACCCTGGCTTGTGGGCAAGGCATTGCTGTATGGGATTATTCAAAAGGGAGGAACGCAAATGCGTACTGAAGTAAGTCTGGAAACAAGGATAAAGGACCAGTGTGCGCTGGCCGGATATGATTACGAATACCTGTACAGGTTCGGAAAGAAGCTGCTGAAGCTTTACCGCGATGTCAGCAGAAACAATACACTGGATGCGGAGGATATACTCGAGGATATCTGCAGCGAGTCGTATGAAAGCGATATCAGCAGCCAGATGAGCTCAGCTCTGACAAGGCTTGAGTTCTTTGCCTCGGAGTATACGAAAAACAAGTTTGAGTCGGATATCCGAAGGTCGCTCAGGACAGGCTGGATGGTAAGGGTGATGGATCAGGTCAAGATGAACGTCTACACCTTTGATGATTACGGCCCGGAGTTTGTATCCATACTGACCCTGTGCTATATGTCCAGCTTCAGATTCACAGGAGCTGAGGCGGCGCAGGAGCTGGGGATCTCGGAGCAGAATCTCTATAAGAAGAAGAAATATGCAGTCATACTCTTCGCTCTTGAATTCGAAGAATACAAGCGGGAGATAACTGCATGCTGCAATCCAGTAAGATATACCGGCGAGCAGATGACACTTGCCGACTTCATGCATTAAAGCGGAGAGTATACGAAGAGTTAACGAAGAGTTTACGAAGAGAATAAGGCGAGTATAAGATGATTGTGCAGTTAGTTTCGCCGGGTTACACTGTATATGCTGGGAGACCAGCAGCATACAATTAAATAAGAAGGGCAGCAAGCCCCGTACTCACGAAAGTGGGTGCGGGGCACTTTTTATGCCCTGATTCTGCTGCATGTCTGCCAGACACTACCGAAAGGAGCATGGCAGTCATGCATATACATTCAATACTTCTGCCTGAGAGCAGACCCCCGTAGGCCGCGTGTTTTTCACAGGTTACATCAACGATTCGAAAAACACGGAGGCTTACAAATGAAATACAAGTACGAATTCGCAAATGAAAACAAAACTATTGAGATCAGTGAAGAATGGATCAGCGTTCTGGAGGAGCTCGACAGACTTGAATACAACAACAATCACGCCGAGACCAGAAGGCATGTCTCGCTCGATGACGGAGAAGACGGCGAGTGGCTCAGCACAGAAAGAGGAGAAGTATATATCAGATGCGCCGGACAGATCTTCAGCAGGCATGACGACAGATTTGATGACGGCAGGAGGAGCCTGTCCGAAAAACAGGATGAACTCTATGAATCTGTCTACGAATACGGTGACAGCATCAATGATTATGCGAATGACAGCGGCATCGATCAGTCCACCGCATCCAAGAGAAACAGAGCCGTAATAAAAAAATTTAAAAAAGTTTTTGAATAATGCCATATTTTTGGCCTTCTCGTGGCCTACAGGTGAGAGGACTAATTAAAAACCTCTCGGGAACCTACAGAACTGAATACACATTCAATCAGGTACGAGCCCTGGAATATGAGGCCACAAGCTTCGAGCATGCAGGACCGATGCGCCAAGACCCTGATCATATCAGGCGAGCGATCAACATCACGGGTCCAAAAGGAAGACGGCAACTTCAATGTGCGATGACAATCCCAGGGTACAATGATACTTCCGCTTAGTCACAGCCCTGCAGAAATGCAGGATCACGCAATGAGGGCGGCTCCGTAAGACCTGCGGGGAAGGGTAACGCCTTATGAAGGGATCCGCTAGTCCCTGCCTGATGGTTTCCCGGTGAACTGGGGATGTCGAGGACAAATACAGGATCGAAACAATGACAAGTAAGACGGCGTGTCTGAGGATACTTTTTGCATCCTCCGGCACGCCTTCCTTATATACATGATTTTCGATTTTGACTCGAAATGCCCAGCACAGGGAGACCTGTGTATTCGATAACGGAAACGGAGGAAAAGAAAATGGCAAAACTCTTTGAGAACAACTACAGGACCAATCCTTACGTATACGGAATGGTCAATGTGCTTTCGAGCTTCTGCAGAGATTACGCGGAGGCTAACAGAGCGCTTGAAAAGAACCCTGATGACACGCGCTGCATGATGGTCAGAGCCTACTGCGTGGATTTCGCGAACTATCTGAGCGAGACGACAGGGCTCGGCTACGGCAATGTCGGAGAGCTGATAGTGAAAATGATGGAGGCGGGAAGCGATGAGAAATAACTACAGAGAAGACGGCTTCGTCTGGTTCGAGGATCAGATAAGCGAGATGGCGGATCTGCTGATCACGGTACAGGGCATCCGCTGCATATATCTGAAGAGACGCGACCGCAGCTGGATCGAAAGGATCGGCGACGAGGGAATGAGATTTGCTCTCATGAGCATGACGGAGATACAGCTCAGGATGATAGAAGAGCTGATCTTCGAAGACAAGACGGTAACGGACATCCGCAGAGAGCTGAACCTCACTATTACGGAGATCCGCATGGAGATAAGAGACATGAGAAAGGCGCTGCTTGCGGCGATGTAAAGGTGGCAGATATGAGAAGGATCTATTTTGATAACAATCACGGCTACGAATCGCTTGCAGAAAGCATAGTGCTGCAGGCCGTCAAGGACTACACCCGCTCCTACAGAGCAGTGCTCAGGAATCCTGAGAACAAAAAGGCGGCAGCCATGATGAAGGAGTGCGAAGACTTCATTGAATCCAGATGGTTCAGAATGCTCTGCGATCTCGATCCGGAAGAACTCCTTTTCAGACTTGACCTGGATATCGAGACTGAATTCTACAGGAGGCTGATATGAGCAAACCGATTAACAAGTGGGAGAAGCCCTTCCATGTAGAGCGGGGAGATGTGTATATGGGGGCGGTCAATCTGGACTCTGACCCCCAAAAAGGAATCCAGCGAGGGTACAGGCCTCTTCTGGTCACGCAGAGCGACTGGCAGAACAGGAAGTCCGAATCTGTGATAGTCGTTCCCGGCACATCCGAGCTGAAAAAAACCGGTATGTGCACCCATGTTGTGATACCGCTTACGCGTGGTTTATCCCGGCAAACGATGTTCTGCTGCGAGCAGCGCGCCGTGGTGAATGTAAATCAGTTTGAGAAATACTGCTGCACGCTGCCGCCGGACATCATGAAGAAGATAACCAGAGCCTGCCGCATGGCAGAGCGCGGCGCGAAGATCAAATGCAGAAAAGCGAAGAAATAGCAAGACTAATTGAAATTACACATTATGATGTTAAGAATTGACCACCCGGAGTAACGTGATATTACAAACTCCGGGTGCACACGGAGGACGACATGAGAGATACACAGACGCATAAACAGTGCATTTCGAGTGAACTCCGCTTCTATACAGTAAGCGAGCTGCAGGAACTCCTTGGATGGAGTGAAAGAACAGTTTTGAAACTGTTTAATGATCCGTCTTTCCCGGCCGCAGATTTTGGCCGGACAAAGGTGGTAGAGGCTCATGCAGCTATAGAGTATTTCTCGAAGCGCCATGACAGAGACAGAGAAAGATACTGGCAATAGA
>CACZGY010000109.1 GCA_902780815.1 uncultured Eubacteriales bacterium | reverse complement strand
AGAGATCTTTATCATTTTGCCTGTTTATTCATTATCGGCCTCAACAAGCTCGATCAGCCTGTCGATCAGCCTTTCTTCATCTACCTTTTCAAGAATTTCGCCATGGCTGAATACAAGACCTTCGCCCCTGCCCCCGGCGATTCCGTAATCTGCCTCACGGCTCTCTCCGGGACCATTCACCGCGCATCCCATGACCGCGATCTTCAGAGGTCTGAGTCCTGCATCTGCACGCTTCTGCGCGATAGGCATGAGTCTTTCTTCTGCTTCGTTTGCAAGTCCTATAAGATCAATTTCAGTTCTTCCGCAGGTAGGACACGATACCACGTCTATGGCTTTCTCCCTCATGCCTATAGTTTCGAGTATGCGTCTTGCAAAGAGGACTTCTTTCACCGGATCGTCGGTGAGAGATACCCTCATGGTGTCACCGATGCCTGCAAGGAGCAGCGCTCCGATACCAATAGCAGATTTCAGCTCTCCGTTACGAGGAGTTCCGGATTCCGTGATACCGACATGTATAGGAGCATCGGTGAGCTGCTTCAGTCTAAGATGAGCATCGTAGTTCATGCGTACATTAGACGACTTGATCGAGACCACCAGCTTATCGTATCCGAGATCTTCGATGTACTTAAGCATAGCTGCCCCGCTCTCCGCAAGTGCGCCGGCAGTGACCCCGCCGTACTTTTCAATCAGATCTTTCTGGAGAGATCCCGAATTGACGCCTACGCGTATTGGGATATCATGTTCTCTGGCTTTGTCGACGACAGCTTTCACCCTCTCAACGCTGCCAATGTTGCCGGGATTTATCCTTATCTTGTCAGCTCCCGCATCGATGGCCGCGATGGCAAGCCTGTAATCAAAATGTATGTCCGCTACCAGAGGAACTTTCACAAGCTTTTTTGCCCTGCCGAATGATTCCGCCGCTTCCATATCAGGTATAGCGCATCTTACGATCTGACAGCCCGCATCAGCGAGACTGTTTATCTGTCTGACAAGCCTGTCAGTATCTCTTGTGTCAACGTTAGTCATCGACTGTATGGATACCGGTGCTCCGCCTCCGATGGCGACATCGCCGCAATAGACCATTCTTGACATTATGTCTCCTTTTAACCGAAAAGATTCATTACATCGTTTATTGTGATGAGCGCGAAGAGTGTCAGCAGCACAGCCATGCCTATGACAGTCGCTTTGTACTCCATGTCATCATTTATCCTTCCTCCGGAGATTATCTTGAGCAGGATGAAAAAGATCTTTCCTCCGTCAAGGCCCGGTATCGGGATCAGGTTGAAAATCGCAAGGTTTAAGCTTACGATTGCAAGAAGCATCAGATATGACGCAAAACCGTAGTCCGAGGCAGTATCTACTACCTTGACAAGCCCTACAGGCCCTGCAACGTCATTCCGGCTCACTTTCCCTGTGAACAGCATTTTGAAGCCTTCTATAAGGGATCTGTTGAGTTCCCAGGTTGTAGCCGGTCCCAGTCTTGCACAGGTCCAGAAGTTCTTTGTCGTTCCGGCGACTATGCCTACCATGTAGCTTTCATATTCTTCGTTGTACTCCGGAGTGACCGAAACGGCAGTCCTTTCACCATCCCGCTCATATGTTATCTTCAGAGGTTCAGTTCCGTCATAGGCGCTTATTCCCTCGACCACCTTCTCCCAGGTTCCGGTCTTCATACCGTTTATCTCAACGATAGTATCGCCGGCCTTAAGGCCTGCAGCATCCGCAGGGGAGCCGGCCTGTACCGAGCCCAGGGTATTGCACACTACCCCGGAAATGCAAAGAGCTATCGTCACAGCAAGAACGGCTATTATAACATTCATTGTTACACCGGCAAGCAATATCGCTATCTTCTGAGGATATGTCTTGCTCGAATAGGAAGTAGGACTGTCTACGCTCTCCTCTTCTCCTTCCATGGCGCAGTATCCGCCTAAAGGCAGCAGCCTGACGGAGTACTGTGTATCGCCTTTCTGCTTCTTGAAGATCAGCGGGCCCATACCAACCGAAAACTCTTTTATTTTTACACCGCACCATCTTGCTACGGTCATATGACCCCACTCGTGCGGTATGACAAGCACGAGCAGCATCAGCACAAACAGGATCGCTGTTTTCACTATCTCTTATCTCCAGTCTGTTTTTATACGTTCAGGATACCCGTCAGAGCGCAGATCGCATAATATACGACAGGCGCCACAAAGATCACGCTGTCAAATCTGTCCATGATCCCGCCGTGTCCGGGTATGAGTGTTCCATAGTCCTTTATTCCCATCTTCCGCTTGAACATGGACGCGGTCAGATCGCCTGCCATGCCGGCTGCTCCGCCTACAAGGCCAAGCACCAGACACACAAGAGCCATCTCTCTCATAAATATGAAACCGAACAGCCATGACAGCAATGAGCTTCCGATCAGTCCGCCCACAGCTCCCTCTATTGTCTTTTTAGGGCTCAGATTCGGCGCCATCTTATGTTTACCGAGGAAGTAACCTGTAAAGTACGCAAATATGTCCGATCCGAATGCAGCTATCACCACTATCCATATGAAGAGGCTGTAATCTGTCATGTCGATCAGAACCATGTGATAGGTAAAGAAAGGTATATATACAAGGCCGGTAACGGTAGCAACTGCGTCGTATGATCCGCGCCGGTCAATCTTCCAGCCGTATATCATGCCTGCAGCCACAGCCAGGAATACCCATATGCACATTACCATCATGTTTTCATAAAACTGCGGTACGGCGCTTTCTCTTGTTCCGAACGGTACAGCTGTAACGAAAAGCAGCACGCTCATTATATAGCCGATTTCTTTTGATGGATGCACATCAAGAGCGTTCCATCCTTTATAGAATTCCTGCAGTCCCATTATGGCTATAAGGAGCGCTGCAGCCCACAGGAACCATCCGCCCAGATACAGAACTATCAGCAGCGGAGCCATTATAAGTCCTGAAATGATTCTTGTTTTCATTTGTCATTCTCCTTGCGTCCGCCGAATCTCCGGTCGCGGTTAGCGTAAGCGTCTATCATCGCTGCATATTCTTCAGGTGTAAAGTCAGGCCACAGGGTGTCTGTAAACATCAGCTCGCTGTATGCTCCCTGCCATGTAAGGAAGTTCGACATGCGCTCCTCCCCGCTTGTCCTGATAATGAGATCGGGATCGGGCACATCAAAATGAGCACTTCCGGAATAGAGGAATCTTGAGATATCATCCTCTGTAAGCTCCCCCGGGTCTCTTCCCTGCCGTATACATTCAGCAGTAAGCTCTTTAACGCTCCTCAGTATCTCGTCTCTCCCGCCATAATTCAGGGCTATATTGAATATGAGTCCGTCGTTTTTTTCAAGCCTGCCAACCATCTTATTTATGGCATCGACTGAAGCCTTTGGCAGCATGTCATATTCTCCGAAAATATTGATATGTACATTGTTCTCATCAAGCTCTTCGAGCTCAGAGTTCACATACTTTACAATAAGATTGAAAATGCCACTTACCTCTTCGGTGCTTCGTTTCCAGTTCTCGGTAGAAAATGCATAAACTGTCAGGTACTTTACGCCCAGATTTGATGAGGCAATAACGATTTTCTTCATCGCCTGCATACCTGCATTGTGCCCCATCACGCGCGGCACGCCGTGGGCCTTGGCCCATCTGCCGTTGCCGTCCATTATTATTCCAATATGAGTAGGTATAGGTCTCTTTTCCATATCGTTTACAAACAGCAGGCGTGGCATAAAGCCACGCCGCGGGTCATCATTAAATACGCCTTTTAGACCTCCATGAGTTCTTTTTCTTTTTCAGCGATGATGGCATCTATATCCTTGATCGCCTTCTCAATGGTCTTCTGAGTATCTTCGAGCTCTTTCTTGAGATCGTCCTCGGTGAGTTCACCGGCCTTTTCAGCCTTCTTGAGCTCATCGTTCGTATCACGTCTCAGGTTTCTGACAGCAACTTTGGCATCCTCGCCGTAGTTTTTAACGACTTTAGTGAGCTCTTTACGTCTCTCTTCTGTGAGCTGCGGGATCGCCAGTCTGATCACCTTGCCGTCGTTTGTAGGGTTGATTCCGATGTTTGCCTCAAGGATAGCCCTCTCGATGTCGCCTACCGACTTAGGATCGAACGGCGAGATCATCAGTGTCCTCGGATCAGGCACCGAAATGTTTGCAAGTGCCTTGAGAGGCGTAGGCGATCCGTAATAATTGACCATTATTCTGTCAAGAAGTGCCGGATTAGCTCTGCCTGCTCTCACGGTGTTAAGGTTGTCTTTAAGAAAGCTTTTAGCGCCTTCTATTCTCTCTTCGAGTGATTTCTTTGCCATGGTTTGCCTCCTACTGTATGAGTGTTCCGACATTTTCGCCGTTGATAACCTTCATGAGATTGCCCTCTTCCTTGAGCGCAAACACATATATCTTGGTCTGTGTATCCTTGCAGAGTGTAGCTGCTGTAAGATCCATGACCTTAAGATCTTTATCGATGATGTCCATGTATGAAAGCTCAGTGTAACGTTCCGCATCCGGATCCTGCTTAGGATCTGCCGAATACACTGCATCGATATTCTTTGCCAGAAGCAGAACATCCGCTCCGATCTCTGCAGCTCTCAGAGCAGCTGTTGTATCCGTAGTAAAGAACGGGCTTCCCGTGCCTCCTCCGAACACTACCACTTTGCCTTCTTCAAGGTAGTCGAGTGCTTTGCGTCTTGCGTAGCCTTCAGCCATGTCTCTGATCTCAATGGCTGTCATCAGCTTGGCAGGGCATCCTGCCGCGAGCAGAGCGTCCTGGACTGCAAGCCCGTTCATGACGGTCGCAAGCATTCCCATATAGTCTGCAGTAGGCTTATCAATATTTCCGCCTGTGCGTCCGCGGAAGAAGTTTCCTCCGCCTACAACTACTGCTACTTCTACTCCCGCGTCACGTATCTCTTTTATCTGTGCAGCGACCTTTCCGCTGTGCAGCGACCTTTCCGAGTTCAGTATCATTGACTCCGAAGCGGTCATCGCCTGCAAGAGCTTCTCCGCTCACCTTTATAAGGACTCTTTTGTATTTTATCGCCATGTTTAAGTTCCTCCAACTATATCAGTATACCATGTTTGTCGGATTAACTCTACGCATCTTTCTTTTCGATCTTACGGATCTCCTTTGTGCGGATCTCCTCGCAAATGGCGCTTACGAATTCACCGAGAGGCTTTACGCCTTCGTCGCCAAGATATCTTGAACGTACTGATACGTTGCCATCTTCAGCTTCCTTAGCGCCGAGTACCAGCATGTACGGAACTTTCTCCATC
>CACZGY010000108.1 GCA_902780815.1 uncultured Eubacteriales bacterium | reverse complement strand
CGATATCATCTCTGCTTGACCAGAAGTGGGTAATCACCATCTGATCCTTAGCACCGTTACGCTCCACGCCCATTTCGAGATCGGACTCATCAAGCACGGATACTGATCTGACGCGTCTTGAACACTCGTCACTGCAGGCAAGGATGCGGCTCCCTCTGAATGCATCCAGTTTCAGGCAATCTTTTACATTAATTTTCATATTGTTTATTCTCCGGTATGTCAGTCAGATCACTTAAGATCTTTGTCATCTGCGTCGAAGCTTACAACTTCACGGTCATCTGGAACAGCTGCGGCATTGAGCTTCTGAAGCTCCTCTTTCATCAGCCTTTTTTCCTCTTCCTCGATTCGCCTGGATTCTTCAGCTTCTTTCCTGTTCTTACGCGCGATCTCCTGGTTCTCGCTCTCGATCTCCTGCATAATGGTCTCAGGGTCTGCTTCACCAGTGAAGAGTCTCTCGAACTGTTCTCCGTCGAGCGTCTCTACGAGCAGAAGAGCCTGTGCAACTCTCTCGAACGCTTCGTCATTGTCCTGAAGTATCTTTCTGGTCTCTGCATAGCACTGAGTCAGCAGGGTCCTTATCTCATGATCGACTTCAGAGGCAACTTCTTCCGAATAGTTCTGCCTGGTAGAGAAGTCTCTTCCGAGGAATACCTCGTCGCTTGAGCTGAATGATACAGGTCCGAGCTTTTCGCTGAAACCGTACTTAGTAATCATCTGCCGCGCTATCTCGGTAGCACGCTCGAGGTCATTGCTTGCTCCTGTAGAAATGTCGTCTAGTTTAAGTTCTTCAGCGACTCTTCCTCCCAGGAGGTGCTTTATGTTATCTATCATGTGGCCTCTGGTCTCAAAGAACCTGTCCTCTTCAGGCAGCCACATCGTGAAGCCTCCGGCCATACCTCTCGGAATAATGGTTATCTGATGTACAGGATCCGAACCCGGTGTAGCACGCATCACTATAGCATGTCCGGCCTCATGATATGCTGTCAGCTTCTTCTCTGCATCGGAGATGACTCTGGACTTCTTCTGAGGTCCTGCCATTACCTTTGTGGTAGCTTCCTCGATCTCATCCATCCTTATCTTCGTTCCGTTTCTTCTGGCCGTCAGAAGGGCTGCCTCGTTGATGAGGTTCTCGATATCTGCCGGTGAGAAGCCCGGAGTCCTCTTTGCGAGGATCTCTGGTGAAACGTCTTTGTCGAGCGGCTTGTTCTTTGTATAGAGTCTGAAAATCTCTTCCCTGGCCTTGACATCCGGCATACCGATGACGATCTGTCTGTCGAATCTGCCCGGTCTGAGCAGAGCCGGGTCAAGTACGTCAGGTCTGTTGGTGGCAGCCAGTATGATGATGCCGAGGTTTCCGTCAAATCCGTCCATCTCAACGAGGAGCTGGTTAAGGGTCTGTTCTCTCTCATCATTGCCGCCGCCGAGTCCTGCGCCTCTGCGCCTTCCGACTGCATCGATCTCATCTATGAAAACGATGCAAGGGGCGTTCCTTTTAGCTTCATTAAAGAGATCTCTTACTCTGGAAGCTCCGACACCTACGAACATTTCAACGAAATCAGAACCCGAGATGGTGAAGAACGGAACTCCTGCCTCACCCGCGGTAGCTCGTGAAATGTAGGTTTTTCCGGTACCCGGTGATCCTACCAGCAGTACTCCCTTTGGTATGCGTGCTCCAAGCTTTGTATATTTGCCCGGATTGCGCAGGAAGTCCACGATCTCTGAAAGTTCTACCTTCTCTTCTTCCAGGCCTGCAACATCCTTGAACGTGATCGATTTGGCATCGCTCTTGTAAAGTCTTGCTCTGTTCTTTCCAAACTGGAACGCCTGCTTGTTGCCGCCCTGACTCATCATAAAATAGAAAAGGAAGCCCATCGCTACCACCATGAGCAGTGTCGGCAGAATGTTAAACAGCGTATACTCACTCTTAGGCGGCTCGCTGTCGAGTTCTATCTTATGTTCTTCGAGCATCGGATTGATGGTCTTTTCCTCGAGCCAGCTGATCTCAAGCAGTGATGGCGCATAGGTCACCTCTTTGGTGCCGTCTCTCTTTTCGCCGACAAGCTTTCTGTCGGTGATGTTGATAGTCTGAAAATCACCTTTTTCGAGATGTGTCGCAAACTGTGAGAACTTGACCTCTTTTGTGTCCGTGCTTCCTGCCATAGCTCTTACCATCATGGACAGGCTCAGCACGACCACAAATATGATCAGATATGTCCCTATACTGCGTCCTATATTTCTCAATTCCTGTTTTCCTTTCTCTCTATAAAAGTGGCACTAAAAAAGCCTCTTATTTTGTGTCCCGAGCACAAATTTTATCATATTGACTCATCGAGTTCAATCAAAAGAACTCTCTTCGTTGAATCTGTTATATGAAATTTTGGTGAAAACCTTCCTTTTGCCCTCTCGTTCTCCCCGGCAAAAAACTCGCTCGGAAGCACCCATAACACCTCGCTGTCTATGCATACCATGAGAATACTGTCTCTGGCTGACTTCCTGACTTTCGAATCCACCAGCAGATCCTGGATCTTTTTACTGCCGTGTTTCATAGGCAGATAGTCGCCTTCTCTCCTTGTGCGGAGCTTGATATCGCCTATTCTGCCGGGATATTCTTCGTTGAATGCATCAAAGTCGAATGCAGCATACGGCTGCTCCTCATCAGGTGCAAACTCCTTTGCCATCAGCACCCTCGGGTAAATGGCTATGCTTTCGTCAGCTTTTATGGACTCCTCCTCGGCTGAGAAGATTATCTTATCATACTCTCTTCTGGCTCTTATCCCGTAAGGCAGGTCTATGCCTGCTGACGGATGCTCGCTGTATATAAGGCCGGTAATGGCTGACATGTTCTCGAATGTAACGCTGTCTTCAAGCCTGAGCAGCTCGAAGATCAGACTCACTATACGACTGTTTATTGCAGGAGGATTGTCTTTGAGTCTGGTTATATCAAGAACAGCTTCCTCATTTTCGCCGCTTATTTCAACGCAGTCAATGTAATCACTCAGTGCGATATCCCGGAGCAGGCTGTCGTCCATGTATGCCAGATTCGCGTAGCGTCTCAGATTATCCTTGATCTTCGGATTGTAGTTCTTTTCCAGATAAGGGATAAGTTCATTTCTGATCCTGTTTCTGGTATATGTATTTTCGTCATTAGACTTGTCGATGTTTGGCTTCAGTTTGTTGTCAGCGATATATGCTTCTATGTCCTTTCGCTCAACACTCAGAAGAGGCCTCACTATAAGATATCCCGCTTCGGACAATCTGGCTGCAGGTATGCCCGCCAGACCATGCGGACCTGTTCCGCGAATGAGCCTGAAAAGGACCGTCTCGGCCTGATCATCCGCATTATGAGCCAGAGCAATTACTATTTTATCTGCCGGAACACCGTTTTCCTCAAGTTCGGCAGCCACTTCATCAAAAATCTGGTATCTCACCTGCCTGCCGGCTTCCTCAACGGAAATACCCAGCTCATCAGCCACGTCTTTGCACGACGCCTCATAGATCCTCAGATCGAGATCCATGCGCTCACATATGTCTCCGAGGTGCATGCTTTCCTCATGCGCCTCAGGTCTGAGCAGGTGATTTACATGCACCGGAACAAGGATCATGTCGTACATATCAGCGATGCTGTTAAGAGCATGCAGAAGGCAAAGCGAATCAGGCCCGCCCGACACTCCGACAATGACTGCCGATGCAGGCGGAATGAGTCCGTTGTCTATTATTGTGTCGATAATATAATTTCGTTTCATATTTTTATTAGTATTGTCATATTCAAATAAGCATTTAGCTCGCCTCTCTCGGATCTGCCATTGCATCCTCAGTCGCTGCATGCTTATTTGCATGTAATATTAAAAAAGCGCCTTCCGTTTTCTGTCAGTATAGCTGCTGTTTCTTCGTACTCCATGTCCTTAAGTAGTGCCATGCGTCTGACTATATGCTCAATGTACGGCGACTTGTTCGGACGGCCGCGCAGAGGCACAGGTGCCATGTACGGCGCATCAGTCTCAGACATAAGGTATTCGATCGGCACCTGCCTTACAACTTCGGCAGCCTTTTTTCCATTTTTGAACGTGACAGGGCCTCCGAGAGACATCGTGGCACCCAGCTTCACGTATTCGAGTGCCAGCTCCGGTGAGCCCGAGAAGCAGTGCATCTGCACGCGCGCGTCAGGAACTTCCTTTCCCCCGACGATCCTTGGAGCAAACCAGGTTTTTCTCTCATCAGAGAAGGCTCCCTCCTCCTTCAGTATGTCCATCGTCAGTTTATGTGCGTCGCGTGAATGTATCATTATAGGCATCCTGAGCTCATTGGCCAGTCTTATCTGCTTTCTGAAGAGTTCCTGCTGCTCCTCTCTGTCATCAATGCCGTAATAGAAATCCAGCCCTATCTCTCCTATTGCCATCGCTTTCGGATGTGCTGCCAGTTTTCTTATCTCATTAATGTCGGCATCTGTGTATGTCGACGCATGATCCGGATGTATGCCAACCGCTGCATAACACCAAGGATAGTCATCCGCATCCTTAAGCGCCTGCAGCGCAGAACCGACACAGTCTGCCACGTCAATTATGTAAGCAACATCAGATGCCTCTATCTCCGAAGCGAGTTCGCGGCGCTCCTCTTCAGAATATTTTTCAAAATTCAGATGTGTATGTGCGTCAAACAGCATTGTAAAACCTATATAAACCGGAAAAGTGTACAAAAAGTCATTTGTCTGATTTCATGTACACTTTTCTTTTATCTCCGTTTTTCTTTTTAATTATTAGCCCTATGCTCTGGCTGCTTCGCCCAGTGCGTAGAGTTCCTCGAGTTCCTTGTCGATGTCGAGTCTCGGGAAGAGCATATCGCCCTTATGAGTTTCAGCGCCTTCCATCTGGTAGAACTCAAAAGCGTCTTCCCATACAGCAGGCTTATCTGCAAGCCCGAGCTGGTCTCTCATGCGCTCCGAAGTGGTATGCATGAACGGTACTATCAGTATCGAGACGATCCTGAGAGCCTCTGCAAGGTTTCTCATTACAGTATCGAG
>CACZGY010000107.1 GCA_902780815.1 uncultured Eubacteriales bacterium | reverse complement strand
GCCATGTGAGGTCCGAGCACTTCCTTTGCCTCTTCAAGGTCTTCGATGTTGTCAAGTCCGAAGCATCCGATTCCGGTCTCATTGAGAGTCTCCCACAGCTTGCGGCTTCCGCCGCAAATATGAAGGCCGCAGCCTCCGCCGTTCTTCTTAATGAAATCGACATTGTGCTGGAAGTACGGAAGTGAGAATTCTTTATACTGCTTTACTCTGAGAAGCGATGTGGTGCTGACAGGATCAGCGAAGCCTACGCCCACTCCCATCTCAAGCATACGTGCAATATATCTCTCGTTGTTCTCGGTGATGACTTCCATAAGCTGCTTGACCTTATCAGGTTTTTTGATCATCCCGATGAGCAGCTTCTCTGTACCGACAACCATGGCTGCGATGGTGAACGGTCCGGTAACGGTTCCGCTGACAGGAACCTTGTCACCGAGTTCTTTCTTTACCATTCTCAGACCTTCGAGTATTATCGGGAGTCTGCCGTCCTTGTCGACATCGACCAGTTTTGCTTTGTCCACCTCATCCAGGCTTGCAAGAGCAGGTTCCTCGAGCTGAGCTATGTTGTGATCAAAGTATCTTATCTTTGAACCCATGGCTTCCGCCATTCCGCGGAGAGTGGTCGAAAGACCGGCTCCGTCCGAGTGGAAGGTGTCATATATATATTGTTCAAGCTCAAGCATCTTCTGCGATGAGAAGTAGTAATCCTTTACCTTCAGTCCGATCATCGGAGCAAGAGTCTCTCCGGTATCGATACAGCACATGATGCGGTCTACTTCCTTGCCCTGGCTCAGCAGTCTGTCCCTTTCGATTGCGGTGAGCTCATCCTTCGGTATTTCCAGTCCGTGTCCGTATTGTTCGATTATACCCATTTTTTCACTTCCTCTTTTAAGTAAGCAATGCCGGAGACCCATCTCAGAGGGAGTCCCGGCATAAGCTTCTGGTTTTTTTTATGGAGATTTTTTTAGTTGTTGACTACCTTGTTCTCTTTCCAGTCCCACTTGCCCTTGAGTGTGATGTTCTCATACCAAGGAACGAAGTAAGAAATGATTGCGAATATTGCGAGAAGGAAGAGGTACCAGTTGTTCGGGATGATGTCGAGCGGGCTTACTCTTCCCTCGCACATGCTTGCTACTACGAGGAACTGAGCTCCGTAAGGAATGAGTCCCTGCATGATGCATGTGAACATATCGAGGATGGAAGCAGTCTTTCTAGGGTCGATATCATACTTCTCGCTGATCTCTCTGGCCATAGGACCATCAACGATGATAGCAACAGTGTTGTTTGCTGTAGCCATGTCTGTCAGAGCAGCAAGTGCGCTGAGTCCGACCTGAGCCGACTTCTTGCCCTTGAATGTCTTTGACAGCTTCTCGATGAGCCAGTTGAGACCGCCGTAGTGCTTAGCCATTTCTGCGATACCGCCGCAGAGCATGGACAGCAGGAATACTTCGATCATTCCCTGGAATCCTGCCCAGATGTTGCCTGCGAAATCCATGAATGTGATGTCTCCGTAAGCCATTCCGATGATGCCTGCTGCGAAGATACCAATAGTCAGTACCAGGAATACGTTCATTCCGATAAGAGCGAGAACGAGTACGAGCAGATATGGGATGACCTTTACGAAATCGAATCCGCCTACCTCGAGAGCCTGAGCTGTTTCAGGTCTTCCGAAGATAACGAGCAGAATGATCGTAACGATAGCTGCAGGGAGCGAGATCCAGAAGTTAGTTCTGAACTTGTCCTTGAGTTCTACGTGCTGAGTTCTTGTAGCTGCGATAGTTGTATCCGAGATCATGGACAGGTTGTCTCCGAACATAGCGCCGGAAACTACTGCTGCCATAACGAGCGGAAGACTGAGTCCTGCCTTGTCAACAACGCCGAGAGCGATAGGTACGAGAGCTCCGATTGTTCCCATCGAAGTTCCTGTAGCTGTTGCAAGGAAGGATGCGATGATGAAAAGACCTGCTGTGAGCAGAGATGCAGGGATGATCGATACTCCCAGATTGACTGTAGCGTCAACTCCGCCCATCGACTTTGCAACTGCAGAGAACGCACCTGCGAGCAGGTAGATCATGAGCATTGCCATAACGTCTTCGTTAGCTGCTCCTTTTGCAAAGATCGAGAAATTAGTGTTGATTCCTGCCTTGTAGTTCATTGCGAATGCAACGAGTACTGCGATGAACATCGCTACTACTGCAGGGAACTGATAGAATGCCATCTCTACGCCCTTGGACTGCAGAATGATTCCTGCGCCGAGGTAGATGATGATGAATACAGCAAATGGCACGAGAGCCAGACCGCTGCTCTTCTTCTGATTTTCCATGATAATTTACTCCTTTTTCTTTGTTATTAAATATTGTCCTTTTTTTAACGACCCCGCTATTGTAACGCTATTGCATATAAAAAGCAAAATAAAAAAAGGCAATAACACTAAGCTTTTTATCCATCTTTAAGAAATACTTGTCAGCACCAACAACTTCTGGATAAAAAAATGGGTAATCTACCAATAATTACCCAGCAAATAAGTATCACTTACCTTCCTTTTAAAAAGGATTAATCATTTCTTTGCTCATAATACCTGACCATTGCTGCCTGATCTTCATCCGCATAGCCGTTTTCCATCATCCAGCCCATTATTTTTTTTACGTCCATTGTAACAGGAATGTCTGCCCCGGCCTTTTCCGCATAGTGGACTACATTCAGTATATCCTTGTAATGGACTGCGATTCTTGCTCCCGGCTCAAAGTCCCTGCTGATTATTTTCGGTACTTTGTTTTCGTACAGCGGTCCACCCGCAAAGCCGCCTCTAGTAGCTTCAAAAACAGTATCAAGATCAAGTCCGCTTTTTTCAGCAAGCGCATATGCCTCGGATATCGCTGCAAGCATGGCTCCGCCTATCATATTGTTGATAAGCCTGATAGCATCACCGCTTCCAGATGGTCCCGTATATGTCGCGGATCCCATAGTCTCGAGTAGCGGTCTTACTCTGTCAAAGACTTCACGTTCTCCCCCTGTCATGATAGACAGTGTGCCGGCAATGGCCATGGGATTGCCCCCGCTTACCGGTGAGTCCAGCAGATGCATCCCTGCACTTTTATCTTCTCTGTTTTCTCGATATACACGATCTTGCCGTCCTGGATATGCACAGTTACACTCCCGAACTGTATATCCTTTACTGCTTCCAGCAGGATTTCCTTATTGTTATGAAGTTCTTTTTTTTCCAATTCTCCCTCTCCTTTTCTCCAGTACTCTTAAAGAAAAAAGGAGACAATGCAGGAATATAGTTCCCAACACTGCCTCCAGGGTCTCTGGTCAGCCAAAATATCTTTTTATGTAACACAATTACAAGTTATTCTAAATACTATAAAAAGCTTCAGTCAAATTAGATTAGCAAATAGTAAACCATTGTTGTATAGCAAAAACAAATAGCGCTATCGTCGGAGGATCCATCCCCGTGAACGCTCTATCCTCTCTGCGGCGTCCAGACGATGCTGCACCACTTTAAAGTCTATAACAAGGTCTCCTCCGGATATGGCGACAGGTATCTCGTCATCGAAAGTATATGTATGAGCAAAATCGTTATTTATAAAGTCATAAACCAGAACGGTCTTCTTTTCGGGATCGACTATCCAGTACTCCTTCACACCAGCGCGCATATACCTGTTCAGTTTTATGAGCATATCTACACGCCTGCTTGAAGGCGACATTACTTCCATAATGAAATCCGGAGCATGCCGGTCAGATTCAGGCTCTTCCTTTTCTCTTTCACACACAACAAGAAGATCAGGCTGAAGTCTGTCCTTTTTTCTGTTATCAAACTCAACATCGAGCGGCGCAATATACGGCATGCAATGATGGCCATGCTCAGCTGCATAATTGTTCATTATTGTAGCTACAGTGAAAATAATAGTCTGATGGATGGATGTTGGCGACGCCAGATCATAAATGACCCCGTCTATAAGTTCTACACGTATCTCATCCGGAATCTTATCGAGATCATCAGTCGTATACTCTCCCTGCCTCCTGACAGGGATCTTATATCTTGGGTGTATTGGCAGACCCTCTTCAGAAATTTCATATTTGCCCCCAAAGGCATCCGTCATATCTGTCGTTTCAAGAGCCCCGGTCCCATACAGATCATAAGCCGGACCAGATTCCCTGACATGCACCACTTCATGTCCCAGAATGTCTGTATATACCTCATACCTGCTTTTATCAGCGCGTTTAAGAGCTGCCTCGAGGGCCTCCATTGTTTTAAAGTGAGGTCTTTTAGTAGTTCCGGAGAACACTTTCTGGATAGTTGCCAGCGGAACTCCTGACTTTTCAGACAGCATCTCATAAGTGTAGTGTAGTCTTTCTCTTGCAGCCCGCATCTCCTCTATCGTCATCATGGATCATCACCCCTCTGTTTACATACCATTTGCCTTCCATTTCAGTACCATTATATCATTTACGCACCATTTCGCTAAGTCTTCTGAGCAACAAAAAAGCGCAGCTTTTCGCCACGCTGTCACTGTCATCTGCTACTTCTTTTCTCCCAGATGAGTCGGGCCGTACTCTCTGACCGCATCCATGAACGCATAAATGTTCTCGATCGGCGCATCGACCGGTATGTCGCATCCTGTACTGACTATATAACCATTTGGAGAATCCGCACAGTCTGCTATGTCACGCATCACTTCTGAACGAACATCTTCGGGAGTCCCGAGCATCATCGTATTGATTGGATCCACATTTCCGATCAGCGGCACTGCTCCTCCGGCAAGCTCTTTTGCTCTGAGAAGCGGCACCTTTACATCGACACTCAGCATGTCACATCCCGACTCGAGCATTGCTTCGGTGATCTTGTTTGTATTTCCGCAGATGTGATACCCCATCGCGACTCCGTGCTTCTGTATTGCCGGTGCAAGTTCTTTTGTGTAAGGCAGAACCCCGATACATCTTTTCACTTATGATGTCACCTGACGCTACCGGATCACATATGAAAATATCCACTCCGCACTTTGCAAATTCTTCGCTGACAGCTATCAGGGCATCAGTCGAAAATCTCAGCAGTTTATGAACGAGGTCCGGCTGCTTTCTTGTTGCCTTCAGCAGAAGCGGGATCGGGTATATGCTGGCAGCTGCAGTAAGAGGGCCTGTCAGGCTGGCACTGGTCCCTACTACGTCTCCCATCTGCTCAACAAGCATCTCGCAGGCTGTGCAGCAGAGCTCGATCCACGGATCATTCTTTCTCAGCACGCACTCCGGATCCAGATTATCTACATCTTTCAGATCCTTCAGCACATGCTCAACGATGTGCGCTGCAGATTTCTCATTGTCTCCGAGCACTGTGCCGCAGGCCTGGCCTATTCCGTGCAAGCCGTATTCAATTGACAATCCGTCAAGGCCAAGAAGCTCATATGCTTTTTTCTGTACAAGCACCTGATTCTCAGCGGAAAGCTTCTTGAATCTGTAATTCTCCCCTATAAGCCTTGGACCGACTGAATCAATCATCGGCATTGCAGGCAACCTGTCGACTTCCTTACCGTCAAAGGTCCTCCTCAGGAGCTGACCGTACTCCGCTCCTGTTTCTCCCTCAAAACTGAATTCTTCTTCCGTTACTGCAGATCCCGGCTTCTTTACGATGATATCCTCATCCCAGTTTCCGGTGATCAGCTTTTGCATGACTTCATTGCCGCCTGGGACTATCCTCCTTTCGAGGCAGAAGCGCGCCGCGCATTTATCGGCATAAGCGATCACAGGTTCCATTTCGTAACAGCCTGTGTCTATCACGGTGACACTCGTATATGAATCGAGCATCATCTTCATTAGTTTGTCTGCTTTTCTTTTTCCATACTTGGCTAGATAGCTCTCAAACATGTCCAGAAGAGCACCTTCATCCTTGCTCCAGCCTCCGGTCAGATACATATGGCCTGCAGACAGATAATTGCGTTTATTCCTTTTGCCTGTGCACAGCATCATGTTGACACAGTCATCAAAGCGCGGCATCGCAAGAACAGCTTTCTCAGTATGCCATCCCACCGCACCGTTGCCGCAGAGGCCGTACCCCAGCATTATAAGATCAGCTCCGGCACTTTCAGCCCGGGCTATCTCTGCCTGAATCACTTCGCGCAGCTTGTCAGGATCATTGTGATGGCCTCTCTCCTGCCACCATATTTCAATGTCGTGTATTTCAAAATGATCGAAGGCGGCATTTATCTCGTCTTCGATCATCGAACATGCTATAAGAATCTTCTTTTTATATGCCGACAGATCCAAACTGTTCTCCTTTTGCATGGCCCGGATCGTTTATTTGAGTACGATCTCCCTGAATCTTCCGTTTGCGAGTTTCACGCCTATATTCTTGATACAGACCTGACCGCCGATCTTTACCTTGCCCCTCATCTGAAGCATTGCTTCAAGGAAGTCGATCCCCGGTTCAAGTTCATGTTCCCTGAACTCACCGAATCCTGTATCTATCACCGCAAAGGTAAACTTTGGGCAAAGGAGGAATATGCAGCTGTCGTCCATGAGCTCCTCTACCTTCTTCAGGAATGGATGGTAGAAATCCTCGACCGCTTGGGTCATGAATTTAGGTCCGAGGAGCTCCGGTGCTCCTGCAGAATCTGAGAAGATGAATACATCAACCCCTGCTCTCTTACCTGCCTCGATATATGCAAGCAGCGAGTCGCCCAGCTTTTCGAATACTTTCACCATACCGTCATGGTCTTTTCTGTAAGCCTTGAAAACTTTTCTTGGCTCCATCAGGGCATTGAGCACGGTGAATGGTCCTGTCACCTCAAGGCACACCGTCTCTCCTTCAGCCTTCATCTTTGCACATGCATCGAGCACTTCCGCCATTCTCCCCTTAGTCACATCCACATCAGGAAGAGCAAGAACATCATCGCAGGTGCTGCAGATAGGATCCTTTGCTCTCGGCCCGGTATTTGCATCTCCGTAATTGAGGATGGCACCCATTGCCTCGGCTTCTACTGTGCGGCAGAAAGGAAGCAGGCAGAAATCCGCTCCGTCATGCTCCTTTATCGCCTTGGAAAGCACCTGCATAGTCTCGCTGTGCATGTACGCATCCGGAAACTCAAGGCCAAGTCCTGCAGTCACTTCGGCGCTTATCCCGACCGAGTTGGAATATGTGCATTTGTATTCGCGTATCTCACCCATTTAGGTTCTCCTTTTGTGTAAAAATTGGAGAAAAGGAGTTCTGAAAATTTTTCTACATAAATCCAAAATAAAATGGTGATTTGTAGAAAAAAAGAATCCTTTTTTCTCTTGTATATTTATAAGACAGCTTATCCATTAAGGATCATGCAGTTTCGCAGCTGAATGAAGCAATCGTCCTGACCATTTGCATTTTAGTGCTGAATTCAATCCTGTAGAATGCTCTTTAGATCAGATTAGCATTGCCGGAATGAATTTCATGGCAAGGTTATTCATCTGTTTTCTACATAATTCTTAAAAAATAACAAATTATGTAGAAAGATTATAAGAACTCCTATTTGACAAACTCCATTCCGTTTTAAGTTTTGAATCTATATTCATGTCAAATTATAATATTTCAAAACTGCAGAAAGGCTGTCATAACATTGTTTTTAGTGGCATTATACGAACGGATCATCACTCAGTCCGCCGAATGGATCCGATCCTTTCAGGCTGTCCAGCAGCAGGGCGGTGATCTCCACCCTTCCTGAAGCAGCCGATTTATTGAGGTATTCTCTCAGCGCCTCTTCATCGATCATTCCGCGCATGACCATATACCGCACGGCATCAGTGCTTTTTCTGTTTATTGCAAGATCGAGGAATGACTTCTGCCTGTCCCTGACATATCGTTCAATTATTACCGCATCACCATCCGCATACGGATCCTCATCAAGGGAATGCTCCTCCATATATGTGAGCACTGCCGTGTATCTCGCAGACGGCGGCAGTATCTCTATCTGCTGCGGGCTTATGTGTATTGCCCTGAGGCTCCTGCAGCCGCTGAGAGATGTACGCGCCGCCTCTTTAAGCGAAAGTGGCAGCCAAAGCTCTGCAAGAGCATGGCAATTCTCAAACATATCGGTTCCGAGCGTAACTGTGCCTTCAGGCATCCTTACGCTTCTCAGCTGCCAGCAGTTCTGAAAAAGACCCGCGCCGATGCGGTCTGCCCTTTCGGGCATGCGGATCTCGCGGAGCCCGTAGCAGTTCATGAAAGCGTAATTGCCTATTTCTCTCACAGAATCAGGAAGCCACAGTTTCTCAAGTCCGTCCGCTCCCGCAAACTCCAGATCACTAATATGGGATGTGCCTTCAAATACTCTTAATTCTTTTTCGCTTCCTTTATATCCCACTTCCGCTCCCATCAATGATGTCATTTATTCGGAAAAGGTTTTTACAGTCTTCAGCACCTGCTGGACGTTGCTCAGCGGTGAACCCATTCCCAGTCCGCAAGCAGGCGATATAATATCTGAACCGTTCGCATAGCTGGCTCTTGTCAGTTTGTCTACAGTCTTCTCCTCCTGCATCTCTATCGCAAATGTACTGACGTTGCCCATGATGACCTTGTCAGGCAGGTTCTTTCTTGCCTCTCTGAGCGATACGACGGCATCGAAACTGAAAGCGTCGCTGTGGATCTTTGCTACCTTATCATATACAGACTTCATCTGTCCGCAGATGTGAACTATGGTTTTTGCGCCCGCAGCCTTTACTGCATCAACCACCTGATTGATGTAGGTGACCGCATACTCATCGAAGAACTTCGGCCCGAGAATCTCTCCTGTGCCGCTCGGATCAGACAGTGCTATTACATCCGCTCCCGCCTCTGCCATGGCAAGAGCGAATCTTATGAGATCATCCGTCACGAACTGCATGTACTCGTGGGTAAGCTCTCTCTTCTGTCTCATCTGCTTGTAGTATCTTGTCGGCTCACATACCGAGCTGGCCACACTTACAGGTCCGACGATGTTTCCGATGATAGGAACATCCTTGGTCTCAGCTTTGAGGAGCCTGATCGCATCGAGAGTGACCTTGGCTCTGCCGGCATTGAGATCCATAGGGCTCAGTTTTTTGTAATCCTCGACAGTATCGATTGCATAGCCGGTGACATGAGGTTCAAAGAGCTGCGTGCCCATAGTGCAGCTCGCGCCAAGAGCCTCGGCTTCGACCGTCATGCAGAAAGGTACACCATAGTTTTCGAAGCAATCGTTATCATATATGGCCTTAGCGAGATCTGCCATCATCCTCGCGTCCGTGTGGGCTTCAGGCAGATACACTCCGCAGACATCCTGCAGAGCCTTAGTGACCATGTTCATCATTCCTCCCGGGCAAATGCAAGCAGGCCTGTCAGCCTTCATGCCGGATAGTATTTTAATCAGTCTTTCATTCGCAGTTATCATATTTGTTCCTTTGTTATTCGATAAGCCTTAGCTACTTGAATGATGGGAAAATCAGGCACTCGGAGAGCAGTCTTTCGTAATTGTCAGTCGCGCCGAGCTCCAGATAATCCATTTCATGAGCGAGTTCTTCCATCTGACGCTTTACCTTTCCCGACGCGATGAGGACTCTGTCGAGATCCTCCATGCCGATGCCGGCTTTCCTCATAAGAGCCATGAATCCGGAAAGAATCGCGCCCTTGGCAAGCTGCACCTGGCGCACATCACCCTGTGTGATGTACAAAGGATCCGTGCTGTCTCCGCCTTCGGTCATTTTGAACGACCTCTTTCCGTCTTCGTCGACGGCTATGTATTTTGACCTGTAGTCATCTGCGTCGAACTTGTCCGCCTTGACGAACGCACCTGTCTTTCTGACTATGCCGGTTCTGAGAAGTTCTTTCGTTACAGTAAGGATGCCGCTTCCGCAAATACCCGCAGGTTCACAGTCTCCTATAATTTTTAAATCTATCCCGTCTTCGTTTATATGTATATCTTCGATAGCTCCTTCTGCAGCACGCATTCCGGAGCTGATGTTCATTCCCTCGAGAGCCGGTCCTGCTGCACACGAGCATGACATAAGTTTTCCGTCAGCAGCAAGGACTATCTCACCGTTGGTTCCGATATCGATGAACATCACATTGCCCTTCTGATGCTTCAGGTCACAGACATACGCTCCGGCAACGATATCCGCTCCAATGTATGCGGAAACTGACGGGAGGCAGTAAAGTCTTGCTCCCGGAGCTGCTTTCAGTCCGATGTCCACAGCTTTTACATCTTTTGCGCGCGCGAATACCGGAGCGAACGGCGCTTTGCCTATAGGCCTTGCATCCACTCCCATCAGCATGTGCATCATGGTGCAGTTCGCGCCGACAGTCACCTCATATATCTGTTCCTGGGTAAGCCCATGCTCGTCACATATCGATTTCACCATCTTGTTGATGGATCCGACGATGGCCTTCTGGAGCTTCTCTCTTCCGTCCTCAGGATTTTCTATCTCATAAGTGATCCTTGTGAGCACGTCAAGTCCGAAGAACTTCTGCGCATTGATCTCTGACGCATGTCCAAGCTCCTCGCCCGTCAGCATGTCTACAAGAGAGCATACTACTGTAGTCGTTCCGATATCTATGGCAACGCCGTATAGCGATCCTGTTGTATCGCCCGGCTCAAGAGCAATGACCTTGCCGTTATGCATCACTGCTGTATATTCTCCCGGCAGCATAGAATGCTCTCGGAGAGCAGTGTAATCAAAACCAAGGTACCCGGTCGCACCGTCGTGTCCGACCATTGCTTCCGCACCGACCTGATCTATTATCTGATTCTCGAAAGGTGTCTGATCTGCAAGTGTCGGCTTATGGATCGTGACCGATACTTTTATAATGTCAGGCTCAAATCCAAAATCAGGCATATAGCCCGAAGCCAGCACATCGTGCTTTTTCTCTTTCTGCAGTAGCTCTATGGTTATATCTGTAACCGGGTAAGCAAGGCATGCGAGTCTTACTCCCTGTTCAAGCTCCTCAGCTTTCAGGATGCCGCGTTCGGTCTCCCCCGCTTCTCCTGCATCACCTTCAGTGATCTTTACCCTGCACTTTCCGCAGAGTCCCTTACCGCCGCAGGCATTGTCAATAAAAAGGCCTGCATCCAGCATTATTTCCATCAAATTTTTGCCGGAGGCAAAATCATATTGCTTTCCCTCCGGCATAACTTTCAAAACTGGCATTACTGTTTATTCCTCTTTTGTTTTTTATTCCACTCCGCAGAGCCTCTTTGCGACTTCCACGGCCTCTACAGCATTCCTGGAATAGCCGTCAGCGCCGATGTCGTCAGCGTACTTCTGCGAGATAGGGCTTCCGCCTACCATGACCTTGATGCTGTCTCTGATGCCCTGTTCCTTAAGCTTGTTGATGACCTCCTTCATGCCAGGCATGGTCGTAGTCATGAGTGTCGACATCATAATAAGATCCGCGTCCACCTCTTTAGCCTTCTCAACAAAACTGTCGA
>CACZGY010000106.1 GCA_902780815.1 uncultured Eubacteriales bacterium | reverse complement strand
AGGCCAGGAGCACCCGAAGATGATCAGCATGAGACTCTCACATAATACAGCTATGTCCATTCTTTGTTATATCCTCCATTTTGCCGCCTATATGCGGCCGATCACTACTCTTTTTATTTTTTCACCGAGGCCACTGTACTTGGCCTCGTATTCAGTTTCAATGTTTGATGCGTTTTTCTCCGGATCAGCATGAAGATCCCTTGTTATGTCGAGTATTTTCAGATTTGCTGCCACTATCTCAAGCACAGACCAGTTGAACAGATCGGTATTGTCGGTTTTGAAAGTGACTGTGCCCTCCTGCTTCAGGACCCTGAAATATGACTTCAGCCTGTCCCTGTATGTCAGACGGCGCTTGTACCAGTAATTCTTCGGCAGCGGGTCGCTGAAGTTGAGATAGATGCCATCAGCCTCACCGTCTTCGAACCATTCCGAAAGATCACCGGCGAGCTCCGGTATGAATACCGCATTTTTAAGGCCGGCTTTCTTTATTTTTTCCATCGCGCGGAGCATAGTTCGGATATGAATTTGCCCTTGCCGCAGCCTATCTCAATAAAAAGCGGCGCGCCTCCGGACCTTTCGGTCCATCTGCCGCGCATCTCCGCCGGCGCCTCCACTAGAATATCCGAGTAGGCTTCATATCTGGTATCAAGATTTCTGAGTTTTCTCTGTCGCATTTTGTTGACAGCCGTAGCTGTTATTATATGCTGATAAATCTGGAAGCTATAATGACTGCGAGGAACAGTACCATCAGTACTGCAGCGAGTGCATCAGCGCGCTCGAAGCGTATCTCGTTCATGCGCGTCCTGCCCGCTCCGCCGTGATAGCATCTTGCCTCCATTGCAAGGGCGAGATCCTGTGCGATCCTGAATGAGCTTACAAAGAGCGGCACCAGTATAGGGATAAGGCTCTTCGCTCTCTGGAACAGGTTTCCGGATTCGAAATCAGCACCTCTGGCCTGCTGTGCCTTTATTATCTTGTCAGTCTCCTCCATGAGAGTCGGTATGAATCTCAGGGCTATAGTCATCATGAGCGCTATCTCATGGCTCGGAAGACCGATTTTCGAAAATGGATACAGCAGCTTTTCGAGTCCATCCGTGAGTTCGACCGGCTTTGTCGTGAGTGTCATTATTGATGAGCCGATAATAATCAGCACAAGCCTGATCGCCATAAAGAATGCCCTCGACAGCCCTTCATATGTGATAGTAAGGAACTTCCAGTGCCACAGGACCCTTCCGTCGACCATGAAAAGGTTGAGGAGGAAAGTGAATACTATGATAAGAAAAACAGCCGTAAGTCCTCTGAATATAAATTTCAGCGGGACTCTGGATATCGCTATCACAGTAAAAAGCGCGGCTGCGGTTATCAGGAATCCATAGAAATTGTTCACGACAAAGAGCTCTATCAGATAGAGCAGTGTCGCGATTATCTTGGTCCTGGCATCGAGCCTGTGGACCCATGAATCGCCTGGATAGTATTGTCCGAGAGTTATGTCTCTGATCAAACTTCCTGTCCCCCCATGTAGCTCTTTATGTCACGGGCTGCCTCATCAACACTTAACGCTCCGCTGACAAATCGCGGTTCCTTTTTTTTGATAATATCTACGATTTCTTTAGCAGGCGGCACGCCAAGACCCATTTCTGAAAGAACATCTCCCTTTGAAAAGACTTCCGCCGGGGTTCCCTCAAGAACATTCCTTCCTCCGCTCATGACCATGACCTTGTCTGACATTTCAGCAATATCGGCCATGTTGTGCGATACGAAGATCAGGATAATGCCCATCTCTTCATGAATACGCCTTACCATCGCCAGGATATCCCTGTGTGCGGAAGGATCGAGTCCGGCCGTCGGTTCATCAAGGATTAGGATCTTAGGATCCATAGCGATCACGCCTGCGATCGCGACCCTGCGTTTCATGCCGCCCGAGAGTTCAAACGGTGAAAGGTCTTTTATCTCATCGTAATCCAGGCCTACAAGTCCTATAGCCTTTCTGACTCTGGCCTCCTGCTCCTTTTCATCGAGCCCGAGATTCTTCGGTCCGAAAGCAACATCCTTGCTGACGGTCTCTTCAAACAGCTGATATTCAGGATACTGAAAGACCAGGCCCACCTTGCGCCTGATATCGGTCATCTTCACCTTGCCGTCAGTTATGCACTCTCCGTCTATTAACACCTCGCCCGAAGTCGGCTTTATCAGCCCGTTCAGGTGCTGAAGCAGCGTTGACTTGCCGGATCCGGTGTGTCCTATAATGCCCAGAACCGTACCGTCAGCCACATCAAAAGTGACATCGCTTAAAGCGACAGTCTCACCGGGCATACCCGGATTATATATGTAGTTGAGGTTCTTTACCGAAATGGACATTTTATATCTTATCTTTTTTGCGTTGCTATATAATCAGCTATTTCGCCGGCAGTCGTGAGACTCTCCGGCAGTCCGGCTTTATCCCGTATCTCGATAGCCGGCGGCATCTCAAGACCCGCTCTTTCGATCATCTCTCTGTCTGAGAACAGCGCCTCAGGCGTTCTGTCGCAC
Organism: uncultured Eubacteriales bacterium; assembly: GCA_902780815.1. Taxonomy (GTDB): domain Bacteria; phylum Bacillota; class Clostridia; order Peptostreptococcales; family Anaerovoracaceae; genus Crickella. Next base: position 3,075 of record CACZGY010000106.1, on the reverse strand, counting down.
AGCACCTTGCCTTTTTTGAGCACAATGACCCTGTCTGCCTGCTCGGCTTCGCTCATGAAATGGGTTATCAGCACACATGTGATGCCTTCCGAATTGAGGTCTCTGATGATGCCCATTACGCTGTCCCTTCCTTTAGGGTCGAGCATGGCGGTAGGCTCGTCGAAAACTATGCACTCAGGCCTCATCGCTATCGCTCCTGCGATTGCAATGCGCTGCTTCTGGCCGCCCGAAAGCATATGGGCTCCTTTATCTTTGAGCTCATACATTCCCACTCTTCTGAGAGCCTCATCCACGCGCCGCCTGATCTCTTTAGGTTCAACACCGAGGTTCTCCGGTCCGAAGGCTACATCATCCTCTACGATCGAGGAAACGATCTGGTTGTCGGGGTTCTGAAACACCATACCGACCCGGCTCCTGACGTCCCAGATGTGCTCCTCCTCTGCCGTATCAAACCCATCTACGATGACACGTCCCGATGAAGGCGCGAGCAGCCCGTTAAGGCATTTAGCCAATGTGGATTTGCCCGAACCATTCATTCCTACGACCGCAGCAAAACTGCCCTTTTCGATATCCAGGCTGATACCATCCAAGGCTACTTTTCCCGGCACTTCTTTGCCGCTCTCATCGATTTTCGTGAATTCAATTGTAAGGTCTTTTACTTCTATAAATTTCACGTGGATTAGTATATCATAATCGCCCGTATTATGGGCAACGAAAAAGCCGGTATCACCGGCTCCAACGTAAGTGCTTTATATATTAACCCTTTTGCTTCGTGAGTATTCTACTACCACGCAAATAGCAGGTCAACGGTTTTTTATGTTTTTCCACAAAAACATTTGGCCGTCGTTGTGAATAAGCACAATTGCAAAGCGATCAGTCGCTGCTTATTTGTTTTCAAATACTTCGCCGGCATATACCTTTGAAGCATCCACTTTATCATGTACCTTCTCGTTCCAGTCAGCCGGATCCACATCGTGTATTGCTACCGAAAGATGGCTTCTCTGGCAGCCGAGCTCCCTGATCATGGTCTCGACTACAGCGTCAGCTACTTTTTTCTTCAACTCATCGTCTCTTCCAGAGAACATGCTGATGTCTACATGTGGCATAATTATTCCTCCTTTATTGGTTACCAGGTCAGGCCTATTCCTGCCTCTATTGCTTTATCATATACTTTCTGAGCAGTGTAGAGGTCGAGCGCGCCGATCCCTACGTTCTCAAACACGATTATTTCTTCATCCGATGCTCTGCCCGGGATCTTTCCCAGCAGATAATCGCCTATATCTCCCGTGAACTGATCCTTACTCAGTGTTCCTTCGTCGAGAGGTCTCAGTATGTCTCCGGATTCCGAGAGCACCGCAGTTTCAGAATCGAAGTAGATCTTTCCGCATTTGTCAAAGACGGCAGGATCGAGTTCCTGCATGTCGTAAGTGTATGCTCCGACCGCACTTATTACAGCACCCGGCCTGAAAAACTCTGCGCTGCAAACAGGAGTGCCCGAAACAGTTACTAAGGTTATAAGGTCTGCGCCGTCCACAGCTGCGTTCGTGTCTTCCATAGGTATGATCTCAGCGCCATAGTGCCCGAGCTCTTCCGCAGCCTTCTTTGCAAAGGCCTTTGTCTTTTCGAAATTACGGGCAGCTACTCTTACCTCCTTCAGGTTTCTGCCCGAAAGCATAGCCTCAAGCTGGCACATAGCCTGACTTCCGGTACCTATCAGGGCACCGGCAGATGCATTCTTCAGCCCGAAGAGGTCAAACGCTGCTCCGCTGGCTGCCGCAGTCCTGAGCGCGGTGATATATGTGCCGTCCATCATAGCTTTGACAACACCGGTCTCACCATCGATCAGAAGCACCTGTCCTATGGATGCCGGCAGCCCTCTTGCCGGATTTCCCGGCATGATGTTGACTATTTTGAGGCCGGCAGCTTTCATCTCTTCGCTGTACGCAGGCATGAAAAGGAAGTTGCCTTCACTGCCGTTTATAACTGCGCGTAAAGGAACATCGAACTTGCCTTCGCTGAACGCTTTGTAACATTCTTTGTCTGCCTCTATGGCATCATGCATGGAAAAAACTTTTCTGATCTCATCCCTGTTAAGAAGTAACATTGCTGACCTCCAGTATTTTCGCTGCCATTCGTGCAGCATCCTCAAAGCCTTCATCGTGTACTGTTTCTGACGCACGCATCAGCGCATCACGGAAAAGTGCCCTTTTCTCATCGAGCAGCGGCATGAAAAGCTTTTTGTTGAGCCCGCATTCTTTGCAGGCCTCCTCAAAGCAGCCGCGGTCTATCTTTTTCCATTCTATCTGGCCGCCCACCGAAAAAGCCATCTCCGATGAGTGGGTATCGTACAGAATTGTGCTTACTATATCGTAAGCCGGAGCCAGTCTGACGGCTTTCAGATTGGCGTCATACACCAGTGAGAAATTCTTTATATGTCCGTCTGTATTGCCGATGAGCCAGTGAAAAACTATGATGTTCCAGAGCTTGATCTGGTCTTCGATCGGCGAAGCCGAGTACCTCCTCAGAAGGTCGAACATCTTCTTCATATGATGCTCTCCCGGCCTTTCATACTTGCCTGACGCAGGTATGCCAAGCGCCTGACCGAAGTCTTCCTGATGCAGTCTCAGAGGGCAGAGCATACCATCTATAAGGTTTTCCGCTCCTGCAAAAGTACGGTCATAGCGCTCAGTCGCGAAAAGCACGTTCTCTGTGACCGGCGGATTGAGCCCTGTGTCATGGACCGGCTCAGGATATGCTTCAACTATCTCGCTTTTCGGCACCTCTATGTCTAGGAGCTCTGCAGTCCTCAGTGCCAGCTGTTCGTTCTGAACTATTTTGTCATATCGAATATGGCTTTGTTTCAGGATATGAGTGCTTGGAGCACTTCCTACAGGAAGGAACCAGCGTCCGTCAATGTTCTTGTATGCGCCTATCTTTCCGGATGCACCGGTCAGCGACAGATGGGCCTCTACAACGAGATCGGCTGATCTCGTCGCGCCTTCGGCAGCAAGCTGGTACATAGTATTTGTATCGAACTCTCTGTACGAAGGCTCTATGTTTTTGTAGTTTTCTCCC
>CACZGY010000105.1:7569-8681 GCA_902780815.1 uncultured Eubacteriales bacterium | reverse complement strand
CAGCCAGATGGAAGCAATACTCGACGAGGCAACGGATCCATGGGGCATCAAGGTCAACAGAGTTGAGCTGAAGAACATCGATCCGCCTCCGGCAATCGAGGAAGTAATGACCAAGCAGATGAGAGCTGAAAGAGAGAGACGTCAGACAGTGCTTGAAGCTCAGGCTCATCAGGAATCCGTTGTTTCAAGAGCAGAGGGTGATAAAAGGGCGAAAGTTCTTGCTGCAGAAGCTGAAAAAGAAGCAAAGATCGCACTTGCACAGGGTGAAGCGGAATCCATAAGGCTTATATATGAAGCTCAGGCGCAGGGTCTTGAAAAGCTGAGAGAGGCGCATATAGATGAAAGTGTTCTCAGACTCAAAGGCCTTGAGGCACTGAGAGATGTTGCTGACGGCAGGGCTACAAAGATATATATGCCTACAGATATTAGCAAGGTAGTATCGACGCTCGGAGTTGTTTCAGAATCTCTCGGAATAGGCGATTCGACTCCGGTCGACAAAGCAGCGAAACCTGCTCAGAAGCATGCAGCCGATCCGTGTGTCAATGAAGAAACAAGCAAGGAAGGCCGTAAAGCAGCTGATACAGGGGATTCCATCAGAGTAGATGTTGAGACTCGCAGAAGCGTGATATAAGAAAGCAGAGGGATGGGATGAACGAAATGATAACAAAAAGAAATGATCTGCTTGCGCAGAAGATCATAAAAGGACTTGAGTCAAGAAACATGAAGGGGTTCTACGCACACAGCAAAGCAGAGGCTCTTCAGACAGCGCTCGGGCTGATTCCGGAAGGAAGCTCTGTAACGATGGGAGGATGCGTAAGCGCCAGGGAGGTCGGTCTTGTCGATACCCTGAAAGTCGGCGATTACAAATTCATCGACAGAGATCTTGCGGATGATAAGAGAGCAGCTGCTCTTGCTGCATACGATGTGGATGTATTTCTTGCAAGCTGCAATGCCATGACAGAGGACGGAGTCCTTGTTAATATCGACGGTAATTCAAACAGGGTATCCGCCATCGCATTCGGACCGAGAAAGGTGCTCTTTATCGTAGGAATGAACAAGGTATGCAAGGATGTCGACAGTGCGATGAAGAGGGCGCGCAATGTTGCAGCTCC
>CACZGY010000105.1:0-7564 GCA_902780815.1 uncultured Eubacteriales bacterium | reverse complement strand
GGCTCCTGCATGGACTGCAAGTCGCCTGATACGATATGCTGCCAGTTTCTGGTAACAAGATATTCAAGACATGACGACAGGATCTATGTGATCCTCGTAGATGATAATCTGGGATTTTAGTAATTGGAGGAAATTTTAATGAAGATAGCTGTCACTTATGATAATGGAAATGTATTTCAGCATTTCGGAAGAACAGAGAATTTCAAGGTATACGATGTAGAGGATGGAAGAGTCATTTCCTCTGAAGTGATGAACTCAAACGGAGTCGGGCATGAGGCGCTTGCCTGGCTGCTTAAGGACTGCGATATTGATGTACTGATCTGCGGCGGCATGGGTCAGGGCGCTCAGGATGCGCTGGCTGAAGCAGGAATCGAGGTCTGCGCAGGAGCAGAGGGAAATACTGACGAGGCAGTTGCGGCCTATCTTGCAGGTGAACTCGTGAACACAGGTGTCAACTGCGATCACCACGACCATGAGCATGGACACGATCATGATCATGCCTGCGGACATGATGAAGGTGCGGGCTGCAGCCCGCAGGACTGTGCCGGATGTGCCGGATGCGGAGGAATGCCGCAGTTTGAGCAGTTCTACTTCTTTGAAGGCACTAATGTAGGCAAGAGGGTAAAAGTTCACTACAGAGGAACTTTCGATGACGGCTCCCAGTTCGATGCTTCATATGACAGAGGCATGCCGCTCGAATTCGTATGCGGAGTCGGCGATATGATCAGAGGCTTTGACAAAGCTGTTGCTGAGATGGCTGTCGGTGACATCATAGATGTACATCTGGAACCTGAAGAGGCATACGGGATGCCGAATCCGAATATGGTAATAACTGTACCTAAAGCTTCGATACAGGGACTCGATGGAATAGAGACCGGTGATAAGGTGATGCTTCAGGATGAGCTCGGCAGACCATTCGACGCACTTGTGACAGCTCAGGATGATGAGACCATAACATTTGACTGCAATCATGAGATGGCCGGCAAGGCTCTCAATTTTAAAATCGAGATGCTGGAGATAAACTAGGAGAAAAAAATGAGCAGGAATTACTTGGGAGTAGATATAGGCGGAACTTTCATAAAGCTCGGTATAGTAGATGATGCCGGCAATGTAAGTATGCGCCGCGAAGTGCCGATCGACAGGAGCGGAAGCAAAACTGTCATGGAGACTCTGATGCAGGGAATAGATGATCTCCTTGCTGATTCAGGCTTTGGCGCGGATGCTTTCGAAGGCATAGGGGTTTCGGCAGCAGGATGCATCAATACCACTAAAGGCTGCGTCGCTGAAAACGGGGGCAATGTTCCGAACTGGTCATTTACATCCGTAACAGGACCGCTTACTGAAAGATACGGCATCGGAGCAACTATAGCCAATGACGGCAACTGTGTGGCTCTTGCTGAGGCATGGATCGGGGCAGCACAAGGCATCCGGGATGTCATCTGCGTGGTGCTCGGCACAGGTGTCGGCGGAGGAATCATCTCCGGAGGACATCTTATAGAGGGTTCCCATGGATTCGGAGGCGAGATCGGTCATTTCCCGACACATGCAGATCTGCTGATGACAGGCGAAAAAAAGTGGGGCTCGCACTATGAGACCTTTGCTTCAACAGGAGCTCTGGTCAGAAGGGCATTAACATCCGGAAAAGACTGGCTGAATGGAAAAGAGATATTCGAAGCAGCATCATCGGGCGATGCCGATGCGCTTGGGATACTCGACGGCTGGACCACAGAGATCGCAGCAGGCATAACAGGTCTTGTACATATATTTGATCCTGCGGTAGTGCTGATAGGAGGCGGTGTTTCGGCACAGGAGGAACTTCTCGTCAAACCGGTACGTGCTAAAGTGCTTGAAACTGTTACACCTGATATGGCAGCTGAACTTCAGGTAAAAGCAGCAGCGCTCGGGAACAGTGCAGGAATGGTCGGTGCGGTGAAATACTTCATAGACAGGACCGGCGGGGGCAGCGCTTTATGAGCAAAGTGAAGTGCCGAGCATGTGCGATGAGAATTCGCTCATGAGCATACCGGCTATCCTTGACATGTTCCAGGATACTGCCGGCTTACATGCTGATTCTGTCGGCATGGGCGCCTTTGAACTCGAAGAAAGGGGACTCTTCTGGATCGTTTCCAAGATCAGACTCAGGATCAGCAGGAGACCTCAGGTGGAAGATTTGCTTGAGGCTGTCACATGGATACAGCCTGCAGAAAAGGTGAGCTGCGAGAGAGACTGGGCGATAAGCAAAGACGGCGAGCAGCTGGCATATGTCAGAAGCATCTGGGCAGCGCTCAGAAGGGATAATTTCAGACCCGGCCGCCTGGCGGATTTCTATCCTGATGCAGATTTCAGCATTGCGCCGCCTGACGATATACCATTCACCAGAATGGGAAAGAATTTCGATGGTGCTGAGCCGATAGGAGAATACAGGATACGGTCCGTGGAGATATAGACAGGGGAGGCCATATGAACAATGTCAACTATGTGAGGGCGTTGCTTGGCTGCTTTACCTGCGCACAGCTTGCTGAAATGGATATCAAAGAACTGGATATGCAGTTTCTGCTGCAGTGCTACGAAGGCGAGACCATCAGATTCGTGAAACGTCCTTCTGAGGATGGGATCATGGAAGTCGGAGCCCTTAACGGGGAAGGAAAAGTCTGCTTCATGGCAGCTGTAAAATAGACACAAAAAAGCGGGCGCTGATGCCCGCTTTTAACATGTCAGAATTCCTTGCGCAGTATGTAGCGGCGCTTTCCTCCGTACAGCTCACGCTCATCGACGATGTCGAAGTTCAGTACCAGAAAGTTCCTGTAACTGTATGGGTTGTCAGGAGAAATCGTTGTAAGGGCTTCTGTAGCACCCATCTCTGCAGCCATTCCGAGACGAAGCTTGTTGAACAGACGCTGTATGCCCCGGCCTCTGTATTTAGGAGCTACCATTGTCAGGTCCATGGAAACGGTCTTTGCAAGCTGCTCCCTGCTGTAGTTGAAGTGCTTCCCGTAGTTTTCCGGGTTGTCCGGATCATTAGGGATCATTACGGAATATCCCGCTACTTCTCCGTCGCATTCCGCTATCATGCAGATATCATGTTCAAGCTGGGCGAGCGACTCTTCTCTGGTGAAAGTCGCGTACAGATCCTTGTCCGGCAGAGCTTCTACGATCTCATCCTGAAGGGCCATTACCTTATCCAGATCGTCCGGGTCGGCTCTCCTTACATCGATGAACATCGGCTCTCCTTTTCCGTCCATTACTTCATATCTGAAAGGTAAAGTCTTCATTTCAGTTTCCTCCGTCTGATGCTATTTGCTAATATCTTTTTTTTGATTTGCCTCATTACTTTATCATGCTAAAGCGATATGCGTCAATAAAAAAGCGGTCCTGTAATTGCCCGTTCTTCTGCGCTATGTTAAAATTATCGAGATGAACTAAAGGTAACTGTTATTAGGAGGATAATTATGGAAATGAAATTTTATCAGTGCGCACATTGCGGACAAATCGTAGCTATAGTAAAGAAGACAGGCGTTCCTGTTATTTGCTGCGGAGAGCCAATGAAGGAGATCGTGGCCGGAACTACAGATGCTGCAGTAGAAAAGCACGTGCCTGTTTTTGAAGTAAAGGGAGATGTAGTAGAGGTAAAGGTAGGATCGGTTGAGCATCCGATGATCCCTGAACACTACATTGAATGGATCGCGCTGAAGACTAAGCAGGGCAATCAGAGAAAAGCTCTGAATCCTGGCGAAGCTCCGGCTGCATGCTTCAAGATCTGCGAAGGCGATGAGGTAGAGGCAGTATATGCGTACTGCAACCTGCATTCGCTCTGGAAAGCTGAATAGTATAACTAAGGAGATAAATAAAGAATGAAGATTTCAAATGATATCCTGTATGTCGGTGTCAACGATCATGACATCGATCTCTTCGAAGGCCATTACATAGTGCCTGAGGGCATGGCGTACAACTCGTATGTTGTAAAGGGCGGCAAGACTGCTGTAATGGATTCTGTAGATGCTCATTTTGCAGATGAGTGGATCGGCAAGGTAAAGGAAGCTGCAGGAGCTCCTGATTACCTCGTTATCCAGCATATGGAGCCTGATCACTCGGGATCGATCATGGGATTCATGGAAGCATTCCCTGAAGCAAAGATCGTTTCTTCCCAGAAGGCATTTACAATGATGGCAAACTTCTTTGAAGGAGAGGACTTCGCTGACAGAAGAGTAGTCGTAAAGGAAGGAGATACCCTTGACCTCGAAGGTCATACTCTGAACTTCATCACTGCTCCGATGGTCCACTGGCCTGAGGTCATCATGACATATGATGCTGAGGAAAAAGTGCTCTTCTCGGCAGATGCTTTCGGCAGATTCGGAGGGCTCGACAAGATCGGCGAGACCAGCGAAGAGGATGACGACTGGGCATGCGAAGCAAGGCGTTACTATTTCGGTATCGTAGGAAAGTACGGTCCGCAGGTGCAGGCGGTTCTGAAAAAGGCTGCCAAGCTCGATATAGAGAAAATCTGTGCGCTTCATGGACCTGTTCTCGTTTCGGATCTCGGATATTATCTTGGACTGTATGATACATGGTCGAAGTATGAGTCTGAATCGAAGGGCGTAGTGATCGCTTACACTTCCGTATACGGCAATACAAAGAAGGCAGTCGAGCTTCTTGCAGAGAAGCTTGAGGCAAAGGGTGTGCCTGAAGTTGAGGTAACAGACCTCGCCAGGGATGATATCGCTGAGGCTGTTGAGGATGCATTCAGATACGACACAGTAGTATTTGCCACAACGACTTTCAATAACGGCATCTTCCCGTTCATGAGAGAGTTTATCGATTCGCTTGTTGAGCGCAACTATCAGAACAAGAGACTTGCGTTCATCGAGAACGGATCCTGGGCTCCTCAGGCAGCAAAGGTCATGAAGGGCATGCTCGAGGGATGCAAAAACATGACTTACTGCGAGAACGATGTCAAAATCGTATCTGCTCTCAATGATGACAGCAGGGCACAGCTTGAAGCACTCGCAGAGGAGCTCGCGGCAGCATACAAATAATACGCAGAACAGCAAAAAACAAATAAAAAACGGAGCATCGCAGCGGTGCTCCGTTTTTATATATTGGTAAGAATGATTTATCTGATGAATTTATCGATGGCTTTGTTGAGCTCCTCGATGGTGTCGAGGTCATCCTTTTTAACAGCATCGATTATACATGTCGACATATGCTCCTTCAGGATCACGCGGCTGACTGACTTGATGGCTGATTCGATCGCCGAAAGCTGTATCAGCACTTCGGAACAGTCGCGGCCGTCCTCCACCATGTGCTTAGTGGATTCCATGTGACCGATTATACGGCTCATTCTGTTGAGAACCGATTTGGTGTGCTCAGGCGAATGGACATGGCCATGCTCGTGGCTATGCGATCCATCGCCGTGGACATGAGTATGTGTGAATTCATGACCGTGTTCGTCTATATGAGTATGCTCATGAAAATGCTCGTGTGCATGAGTATGACCGTGCTCGTGATTATCTGACATTTCAGCCTCCTGCTTATCCGCTTTTCTGATAATAGGAATTTTAACAAAAGAACCGCGGAAAGTTAACCCCGGGCAGGGGATTAATACCTGCGCATCTTTAATAAAAACCCGTTTTGATGTACAATTAACTAACTATAATCTGATATCATCAAGCATGACTGACCGCTTCCTGCAAGGTGCGGAAATCGTAACATGGAGGTCAAAATGGCTGATAATACAAACGATAAACTGCTTGCAAAAGAAACAATGACACTCGAGCCTGTCATTGACAAGCATTATCAACTGATAGAAACAAAGAAAGCAACCGAGATGATCGAAAAGGCGATGAACCTCGCCAGGGAAGAGATCCCTAACGGCAAAGTTGCAACATATATCCCGGAGCTTGGAAAGATGGATCCGCATCAGCTCGGAATATGTCTTTACCCCCTCAAGGGAGAGAAAATATGTCTCGGAGATTACGATACCCGGTTCACTATACAGTCTGTTTCCAAGGTAATAATGCTGATAGTTGCACTCGAGGTCTGCGGGTTGAAGCCGGTGTTCAGAAAAGTCGGCATGGAGCCTTCGGGAGAAGCTTTTGATTCACTGGTAGAGCTCGATGTCAGCAATTCCAAACCGTATAATCCTCTGATCAACTCAGGGGCTCTGGCCGTCTGCGGTCTGCTGCTTCCTGAGGTATCGTTCCAGGATATGATCAGATACACAAGAAACATCTGCGCTGATCCGGGAATAGAACTGAATGAAGCAGTATTCGATTCAGAAATGAAGACATGCTCACGTAACCGTTCCATCGCTTATCTGCTTGAGAGCAAGGGCATCATCACGACAGATGTAGAGGATACTCTGAGATTCTATACCAAGATGTGTTCCATGAACGTTACGGCTGAATCACTCGCGAATCTCGGAAGAATACTTGCTAACGACGGCGTATGCACTGAGGACGGCAAGAGATACATGTCCTCCCGTACTGCACGTATCGCCAAGACTCTGATGCTTACATGCGGCATGTATGACGGGTCGGGAACTTTTGCCATAAAAGTCGGTATCCCTACGAAGTCCGGAGTAGGCGGAGGCCTGCTCTCGGTCTCAGACAAGCGTGCAGGCATCGGAGTATTCGGACCTGCACTTGATGCACAGGGCAACAGTATCGCGGGATGCAGACTCCTCAGAAAGATATCCAACGAGCTCAGGCTCAACCTGTTCTATGACCCTGAATGGGACAAGGAAAATGAAGATGAAACGGTCCTGAAAGACATGCAGGCCAGATCGGTAATGTAATATGAATATAACAGTATATTGCGGAGCAGCGGAAGGAATGGATCCTGAATACATCGCACGCGCCAGGGAGCTTGGCGCGTGGATGGCAGCCAAAGGTCATACACTCGTCTACGGAGCAGGCAACTCAGGAATGATGGGTGCTGTTTCGGATGCTCTGATAGAAGGAGGCGGCGAGGCTATCGGAGTCACGCCGCGGTTCTTTATTTTGGCAGAAGAGACGCGCGACGACCTCGCAGAAGTCGTGATCTCTGATGACATGTCAACGAGACGGAACTGGATGATCGACAACGGAGATGCATTCATTGCTCTTCCGGGAGGGATGGGCACTCTTGATGAAATCACCGAAGTCATGACATACAAGCGTCTCGGTCTCCTCGGCAAGGTCAACAAGCCGGTGATGATCTATAACGTGAACGGTTATTATGACAGCTTCTTCAGGTTCCTGGATGACATGCTTGACCAGGAATTCTGCAGGCAGATCGACCGCGACAACGTGATCGAAGTCACTTGCCTGGAAGATATAGTACGCGCACTTGAGTGTGCAGGCAACATAGATGAAACAAGGACTTCAAAGTACGACTGATAAATGAAGAATCTCTTCAGAACACTGATACCTCATAAATGGACTGCATTGCTTGTTCTGCTTCTTATGGCAGGACAGGCTTTTTGTGAGATGAATTTGCCTCAGTATACACAGGCTCTCATTGATACGGGCATCCAGAACAGGGGAATAGAGCACATAGTGCCTGAAGCGATAACAGTATCCGAATT
>CACZGY010000104.1 GCA_902780815.1 uncultured Eubacteriales bacterium | reverse complement strand
TCTTATATGTTTCGTATTTCAAGACTACCTCCCTTCATCCTATGCAGTGAAAGGCGCAAATATGCGCCTTTCGGTTTGTGTTATCTGAAAATAGTGATACGTTATCGGTCTTCTCTGAAGTACGGCAATCCGAGAGCTTCAGGAGGCTGATTTTCATGCTTGTTTCTGATGCTGATAGCAATCAGAACGACGATAGTTACTATATACGGTAACATCTTGTAGATTTCCTTGATGGCAAAGTTGGTGCCCGTAGGAAGGTACAGATAGAGTATATAGAGTCCACCGAAGAGCATCGATTCCCAGATAGCCCAGTTTGGACGCCAGATCGAGAAGATTACCAGTGCGATGGCAAGCCATCCTCTGTCACCGAATGCATCGTTCGACCAGACTCCGCTTGCGTAGTCCAGTACGTAATAGAGTCCGCCGATTCCGGCTATCATACATCCGATGCAGATCGAGAAGTATTTGTATCTGTTGATATTGATACCGGCAGCATCAGCTGTCGCAGGGTTTTCTCCTACGGCCCTGAGCTCGAGTCCGGTACGTGTTCTCTTCAGGATATAACTTGTGATGATCGCTATTGCGATAGCCACATATGTCATAAAGCTGTAAGAGAAAAGCAGCTTTCCTACCACGCCTGCCTTGTTAGCAAACGGAAGTGTTGCCTTGAATGCCTTACTTGTTGCGGAAAGTGCGATTGAAGGAACCTCAGCTCCTGTCAGCTTGATGATTGATCCGCCGAAGAAGTTACCAAAGCCTACGCCGAACGTGGTCATTGCGAGACCTGTTACGTTCTGGTTAGCTCTGAGTGTGACTGTCAGGAAGCAGAATATGAGTCCCATCATCAGCGATCCCAGCATACAGCATAGTATTGGTATAATAAGTCCTATTATAGGATTGAAATTCGAGCCGGAGTTTTCATACATGAATGATCCGATTACTCCGCATATACCTCCTACATACATTACACCCGGGATACCGAGGTTAAGGCTGCCGGACTTTTCGTTGAGTGTTTCGCCTACGCAGCCCAGCAGAAGCGGGATGCTCTGTACGATCGCTCTCGGAATAAATGTTACTAAACTAAACATCTGCAGCCTCCTTTCTGTGCGACTTACGGAAGTGGATCTGATAGTTGATGAAGAACTCGCTTCCGATTACGAAGAAGAGGATTATTCCTGTAAGTATATCGCCGAACGATTTGTTGAGTCCGAAAGCAGTCGATATTTCACCTGCGCCACGGCTCATGAACACCATCAGCAGTCCGGAGAGCACCATTCCGATAGGATTGAAGTGAGCGAGCCATGCAACCATGACTCCGAGGAATCCTCTGCCGGCCTCAAGTGTTGTTGTCATTGTGTGGTCGGTACCTGATACAAGCAGCCATCCTACGAATCCGCAGATCAGTCCTGTGAGGATGAGCGTACGTACGATGACCTTGCCAACGTTGATACCAACGTATCTGGCTGTGTTCTGGCTCTCACCTACTACGCTCAGCTCATAACCGTGCTTGGTGTATCTCAGATAGATGTACATGAATATTGTTACTATCACAGCTGAGATAACAATGAGCAGATACTGTTTTCCTCCGATCACAGGCAGCCAGCCTGCTTCGGTTGATGAATTGATGATACCGATCTGTCCGGATCCCTTAGGAGACTCCCATTTGATGATGAAGTACGCGACTATCTGTGTGGCAACATAGTTCATCATCAGAGTGAACAGCGTCTCGTTTGTATTCCATTTGGCCTTGCAGAATGCAGGTATGAATGCCCAGAGGGCGCCTGCGCAAAGCGCTGATATAAATGAAACAAATATGAGCAATCCGTTAGGCATTTTCCCGCCCAGGACTATCATGCAGGATGCTGTAGCTAATACACCGGCCATAGTCTGGCCGCCGCCTCCGAGGTTCCAGAACTTCATCTTGAACGATGGAGCCAAAGCTACAGATATCATGAGCAGTATAGAAAGTTCCTTGAGGAGCGCCCATATCTTACGCTCTGTTCCGAACGAACCTTCCCACATCGAAGCGTATACAGCGAACGGATTCAGATGTGTCGTTATGGTAGTAATAATGGCGCATACGATCAGCGCTATCAGAATACTGCCTAGTCTTATTGCCCACTCACTCTTTTTAGAGATCATTTTTCTCTTAGTGATGTGGATCAATGGTTCCTTTTTCTGCTTATCCAACTGCATCACCTCCGACCTTTGTCATGAGCAGTCCGACTGAATTCTTGTCTGCTGTTCTGCCGTCGACGATACCGCTCACCTTGCCGCCGCACAGTACAAGTATGCGGTCGCTGAGTTCGAGCAGAACGTCGAGGTCTTCTCCGACGAAAATAACGGCTACTCCACGCTCTTTCTGACGATTGATTAGATCATAGATCGTATACGATGCGTTGATGTCCAGTCCTCTGACTGCGTAAGCAGACATCAGCACCGTAGGATTCATCGCTATCTCACGACCAACCAGCACTTTCTGGACGTTTCCTCCGGAAAGTCTGCGTACCGGTGTTTCGATGCCCGGAGTAACGACCTCCAGTTCTTCCACTACCTTTTCAGCAAGGTCTCTAGGTGTCTTCCTGTCTGTAAATCCGGCGATACTTCCCTTTCTTCTGAACGACCTCAGCATCATGTTGTCTGCAAGGTTCATGTTGGCCACGAGACCCATGCCGAGTCTGTCTTCAGGTACGAATGCGAGCGAAACGCCCTTCTTATCGATCTCCAGAGGATCCATTCCTACGAGATTAGTTTCGGATCCGTCATCTTCAACATACAGCACTTCACCTTTTTCGATAGGCTGAAGTCCTGCAATGGCTTCAAGAAGTTCCTTCTGGCCGCAGCCTGAAATACCTGCTATGCCGAGGACCTCTCCGGTATTTGCTGTAAATGAAACGTTGTCGAGCTTAAGTATCCCGTCTTCTGACCTGACCGTCAGGTCTTTTACTCTTATGCGAGGTTTTACATCCTTCGGTTCAGGTCTCTCTATATTTAGCTTGACCTCACGCCCTACCATCATGTTGGTCATTTCCTGAGCGTTGGTCTCACTTGTTATCAGATCTCCGATGTATTCGCCTTTGCGAAGTATAGCTACTCTGTCTGAAATAGCCTCTACTTCGTGCAGCTTGTGAGTGATAATGATGACAGTCTTTCCGTCTGCCTTCATGTTACGCAGCACATTGAAGAGCTTTTCTGTCTCCTGCGGAGTCAGTACGGCGGTAGGCTCATCAAGTATCAGAATGTCCGCTCCCCTGTAGAGCACCTTTACGATCTCTACTGTCTGTTTCTGCGACACGGACATGTCATAAACCTTCTGGTCCGGGTCTACATCAAATCCGTAAAGATCACAGATCTCACGGATGCGCTTTGATGCCCTTTCAATGTCAAGTTTTCCGAAACGGGTATTCTTAACGCCCTGATCGGATTCCATTCCAAGGATGATGTTTTGCGCAGCGCTGAAGATATTCACCAGCTTGAAATGCTGATGGATCATTCCGATACCGTAATCATATGCATCTTTAGGCGACGAGATCTGTACAGGCTTGCCGTCGATCAGGATCTCTCCGTCATCAGGATAATAAATACCGGACAGCATGTTCATCAACGTGGTCTTGCCCGAACCGTTTTCACCGAGCAGAGAGAGGATCTCTCCCTTGTAAATGTCAAGGTCGACCTTGTTGTTGGCTACTATGGTGCCGAATGTTTTAGTTATGTTTCTCATCGAAACTGCGGGTGTTCTGCTGTCTTGCAAAATGATCTCCCCTTTCCGATATCGAATCTTGTTTCTTTTGAAATATGACCGGCCCCGCATCTGCGTGACCGGTCAAATGCTATTGAAGTTTTATAAAAATGTCTCAGCTTAGAACGCTGTATCGAGCAGGTTGATGCCGTCAACAGGATCAGCAGTCGGGAAGTACGGAGCAGATCTGTTCTCTGACTCGTGGAAGTATCCGTCGCTTACAACATTTGTATCTGGTGTGTAGTCAGGATCGGAGTCAACGTCTGCCTGGAAGTCATCGCCCAGAGCCTCGCCCTTGATTGTGAATGCGCTTGTGTCAAATACGTGGATGGAGCCATCCTCGAGACCAGCCTTTACCTCATCGAGCTTAGCCTGTGTTCCCTCAGCTGCAACAGCCTCGTTAAGCTCTGTGAGCTCTACGGAACCAGTTTCAAGTGTTCCTGTCCAGTCTGGAGGGATCTCCTCACCGTTCATAACAGCGTTAATAACATATTCATAGTAAGGCGACCAGTTGATTCTGGATGAAATGATGTAGGTATTAGGAGCAGCGCTGATTGTGCTTCCGTTGTAGGATACGTCAGGAATTCCTGCCTCTTCGCAAGCTGTAGGAGCTCCCATGGAGTCTGCGTGCTGTGAAATAAGATCGCATCCGCTCTGGATCAGCTTGTTAGCGCCTTCCTTCTCAGCTGTCTCATCATACCATGAACCTGTGAATGTAACGTCCATTGTTACATCCGGGCATACAGAACGAGCGCCGAGGAAGAACGATGTGTAGCCGGATACTACTTCGTTGTATGTGTAAGCTCCGACATAACCCATCTTCGGTGCAGCGCCTTTGAGCTTGCCTGCATCTTTGAGCTCGTTGAGTTTCATACCAGCAGCAACACCTGCAAGGTAACGTCCCTCATAGATAGCAGCAAATGCGTTGTGATAGTTTGCAAGTCCCTCAGTGTGAGCTTTGGTTCCTGTAGCGTGGCAGAACTGTACATCAGGGAATTCTTTTGCAGCCTGGATCATGAAGTCTTCATGACCGAACGAGTCTGCGAAGATGATGTTGCATCCCGCGTCTACGAGATCAGCAGCTGTGTCGTAGCACTCCTGGCCTTCAGGAATGTTTGTCTTGATCATGTAGTTCTCCTCGCTGATGCCGAGTTTCGCCATGGAATCCTTAAATCCATTGATGAAGTTAAGGTCATATGTCGAGTTCTCGTCATGGAGTGTGATCAGACCGACCTTCACTGCAGCTGCGCCGCCTTCATCTCCGGCCGGAGCTTCTTCACCGCCGCCACCGCAGGCTGCCAGCATTGGCATCATTACCATTACTAAGCAAACCAATAAAGCAATAAGTCTTTTCTTCATAATCATTATCCTCCTGTTATATAAATAC
>CACZGY010000103.1 GCA_902780815.1 uncultured Eubacteriales bacterium | reverse complement strand
GACAAGAAGATGGAACCCTAAGATGGCTCCTTACATCTTCGCAGAGAGAAACGGAATCTACATCATCGACCTTCAGCAGACGCTGGGACTTATCGATGAAGCGTATGATTTCATGAGAAAGGTCGGAGAGACCGGCAAGCCGGTTCTGTTCGTCGGAACAAAGAAGCAGGCTCAGGCTGCCATCAAGGATGAGGCTGAGAGATGCGGAATGTTCTTCGTAAACGAGAGATGGCTGGGCGGAATGCTCACCAACCACAAGACCATCAGCAAGAGAATCGAAAGACTCGCTGAGATCAGACAGATGCAGGAAGACGGCACAATCAACAAGTATGCCAAGAAGGAAGCACTGAAGCTGATCGCTGAGGCTGATAAGCTCGAGAAGTATCTCGGCGGCATCAAGGACATGAAGGGAATGCCTGGTGCAATCTTCGTTGTAGACCCTAAGAAGGAAAGAATCGCTGTCAAGGAAGCAGCTATCCTCGGTATCCCTGTAGTAGGTATGGTAGATACAAACTGCGATCCTGATGACGTAGACTATGTAATTCCGGCAAACGATGACGCTATCAGAGCCGTCAAGCTGATCACAAGCTGCATGGCTGATGCTATCATCGAGGCTAAGCAGGGCGAGAGCTTCCAGGAAGCTCCTGCAGAGGCTCCAGAGGCTGAAGCAGAAGAGGAAGCTGAAGACGAAGAGTAATCCTATTCTGAGTATTCTTTAAATAACAGGAGGAAAAAATGGCTGTAACAGCACAGATGGTTAAGGAACTGCGTGAAATGACAGGCGCAGGTATGATGGACTGCAAAAAGGCTTTGGTTGAAGCTGATGGAGATATGGACAGAGCGGTAGAAGTTCTGAGAGAAAAGGGACTTTCGAAGGCTGCTAAGAAGGCCGGCAGAATCGCTGCTATGGGCCTTGTAAGAACTGCTTGCTCAGAAGACGGCAAGACAGCTGCTATTGTAGAAGTAAACTCGGAAACAGACTTTGTTGCCAAGAACGACGAATTCATCGGATTCGTAGAAAGACTGGCTAAGCTGGCTCTCGAGGCAGAAAGCAACGATATGGATGCATTCAAGGCTATGGCTTTTGATGGATCCACAGTAGGAGAAGCTCTGACAGCTCTCATTGCAAAGATCGGTGAGAACATGTCGGTCAGAAGAATCGACAAGGCTTCAGGAGAAGTTCTGGCTACATACATTCACGGCGGCGGAAACATTGGCGTTATCGTTGCTGCTAATGGTGCAGATAATGATGCGAACAAAGAAGCTCTGAAGAACGTTGCAATGCAGGTAGCAGCAATGAACCCTCAGTATGTAAGCAGAGATGAGATCTCGGAAGAGGAACTCGCAAGTCTCGGAAAGATCACTCTTGAAAGTGCTCTGAACGATCCGTTCACACTTCCTAAGCCGATCCTGAACGGTCTTCTTGAGAAGGTTGCAGGCGTATGGGGTGATGAAGATATCGCTATCCTGAAAGAAAAGAGAGCAGACAAGAGCTTCAACTTCAACTATCTGCCGAACTTCCTCTCGGAAGAGGCAAAGACAAGACTTGCAGGCCTTGCTATTGCTGCCAAGCTTGAGATTTCCGAAAACAAGATCTTCAAGGGTCTGGTTGACGGACGTATCAAAAAGCAGCTCAAGGAAATCTGCCTGCTCGATCAGGTTTACGTAAGAGCTGAAGACGGTAAGCAGACTGTTGCAGAATATCTGAAGTCTGTTGACAAGGATCTGTCACTGGTCAAGGTCGTCAGATTCGAAGTAGGCGAAGGCATCGAGAAGAAGGAAGAAGACTTCGCAGCAGAGGTAGCTGCACAAATGAACGCAGCTAACAAGTAATACTGAAAAGCTGAAAACCTAAAAAAGTATGGGTACTGATAATTATCAGTACCCATGTTTTTTTACAGATAACGGTCAAGTTTTTCCCAGAAATCATCCTGGGCTTCTTTTATCTGTTCTTTTATTTCCCTGCCTATTGAGCGAAGGTTTTCTTTTGCCTCATAGTGAGTGGTTATAGCATCGACTATCGCCTTGTTGCGCATGGAGCGAATGGAAGATTCTATCTCTTCCTGTGTTTCCTCGATGTCGCGCTTCAGAGCTTTGCCGGCGGCATCTATATCACCGAGTATCTGCATGAGCTCGCCCTGTGACTGCATCCATGAACCCCGGACAGGATCCCTTCTGCCGTATACACCGCTTTTAAAGTTGTCTATCACTGCTCCGTAACGGTCATATGCATGAGCTACAGCGTCCTGCCATGAAACATAAAGCTCATCGCCGGCAGCTTTTCCGACTGCCTTCATGCGCTCAGGATTTGCGCATAGCTCCTCAAGTTTTGCGGCAAGCGATTCCGCATTCTCTTCTATAAGGAAGCCATTCCTGTTGTCAGTAACCCCCTCTGAAGCACAGCTTCCTGCTATGATGACTGAAGCTGTATCTGAAGCGGCTGCTTCTCTTACGACAAGTCCGTTGGTGTCGAATGTCGATGGAAAGAGGAAGAGATCGGCGCGGGTATACCATGCACGGAGCTTTTCCCTGTCTGAAACAACTCCGGTGAAAATCACTTTGCGGTCGAGGCCGAGCTCTGTCGTATAATTGCGCACTTCGTGTTCATCGCCCCCGCCTCCGACAAATATCATACGGAAATCAGCTCCGCTTATATCAAGAGCTTTCAGTGCATCGAGAATTATGCGAAGTCCTTTGTACCACATGAGCCTTCCAATGAAAAGGAAGCACGGTATCCCTGCCGGCAGATCATAGTCTGAGGTCACCGCAGCAACCAGTTCGTCGGACACCTTTTCCCTCGGAAGGTCAACGCCGTTCGGCATTACTATGTATTCACCTTCATAACCGATCGATTTCAGGTTTTCGCCGGCTCCCTTGCTGACCGTCCATATTTCATCGCACGAGTTCACGTTGCGGAGAAGAGCCTGAAGAGCACCTTCCTGCAGCAGCTTGCTTTTCACAGCATTCGCAATGTCTATGTCATATTTAGTATGCCATGTCAGAACAAGCGGCAGGTCATATGCCTCAGCAAGCTGTCTTGCCAGAAGGCACGAGGTTACAGGACAGTGCGTATGAAGCAGTGAAACATTCTGCGCTTCCACCTCATGGGCTGCTTCCGGTGAAAAAGGATAGCCTGTTACATAACCGAAAAGCTTGCGTGTATCGATGCTTGGATATCTTACTACTGAAAAATCATATATGCTGTCATCGGAGCCAGGTACCTGCGGAGTCATCACGAGCGAGTGCGCATGGTCCTTTTCGATGAAATGAGCGTAGTTAAAAACAGCATTTGCAACACCGTCAATTAACGGCGGAAATGAGTCGTTCAGTAAGCAGATGGTTTTGTTATTCATATCCATACCAGTTCCTTTGCATGTGTTTGTTTTTCATCATGTATTGTAACAGATTAGCTATAAGATTTCTCTTGTTTCATTGACCGGGATCACTTCCTGCAACATTGCAAGAACTGCATCTTTGAAGTAAAATCACATTTATGTAAAGGAAAACTTGCAAAAAGGAAAAACGTATGAGTGAACAAGTCAACAGAGAAAAGATAATCGTGCGGACCAGCGTAGTCGGGATCGTGGTAAACCTTCTTCTTGCCGCATTTAAGGCGGGAGTAGGACTGCTCTCAAATTCTATTGCTGTAGTGCTGGACGCTGTTAACAACCTGTCTGATGCGCTTTCGTCAATCATAACAATAATCGGCGCCAAAGTAGCAGGAAAGAAACCTGACAAGAAGCATCCGCTGGGCCATGGCCGCAGCGAATACCTTTCAGCGCTGATAGTAGCAGCAATAGTCATGTATGCCGGTATCACCTCACTGGTCGAGTCGGTGAAGAAGATCATCGATCCGGTGGAGGCGCACTACTCAACGACTGCGCTTGTCATTATCGGTGTTGCTGTGATCACCAAGATATTGCTCGGCAGATATGTAAAAGCAAAGGGGGAGCAGACCGGGTCAGGAGCATTGGTCGCATCAGGCACAGACGCGCTTTCAGATGCAGCGATCTCCGCAGGAGTGCTTATCACTGCTTTGATTTATACGATCAAAGGGATATCCCTTGAGGCATATATGGGCGTCATAATTTCAGGCTTCATTATCAAAGCCGGTTATGAAATGATAAGTGACACTGTCAGCGACATACTCGGCAGGAGAGCCGATGTGGAAACCTCAAAGAAGATAAAAGAGATAGTCACCAGTGAGCCGGCTGTGCTGGGTGCATATGACCTCTTCGTTCACAATTACGGGCCTGACAGAGAGTATGCATCCATTCATGTAGAGCTTCCGAACGACATGACGGTAGATCAGGTAGATGTGCTGACCAGAAGGCTCACTGAACGAGTTTACAGGGAGACCGGAGTCATCCTGACGGGAGTAGGAGTGTACTCGCGCAACGCGGACTCGAAGGCTGAAAAAACGAGAAACGCAATCGAGGAGATCGTGCTGGCTCATGAGTGGGCTCTTCAGATGCACGGATTCTATATTGATGAAGAAAAGAAGATCATCAGATTCGACGTTGTTATGAGCTTTGATATATCCCACAGCGAAGGCATAAAGACAATCTGTGATGAGATCAGTGCGGTCTATCCTGATTACAAGGTCATTGTTGTAGCAGATATAGATATTACAGATTAAGGAAGAGTATAAAATAATGAAGGACTACATAGTCAGAGCGACTGCTGCCGGAGAGACTGTAAGGGCATTTGCAATAAAGTCTACAGAACTGACGGCAGAGGCACGGGAGTTACACCACACATTCCCGGTAGTTACGGCTGCACTTGGAAGGCTGCTTAGCGCCGGAGCCATGATGGGCTCGATGATGAAGGGAGAGGACGATAAGCTTACACTTCAGATGAAGGGAGACGGTCCTATAGCCCAGATGACTGTCACGGCTGACAGCCACGGAAATGTGAAAGGTTTTGCTGCAAATCCGGCTGTTGACATCCCTCTTAAGCGGGCAGGCAAACTTGATGTAGGCGGAGCGGTAGGAAAAGGCTTCCTGACTGTGATCATGGATCTGGGACTCAAGGAGCCATACAATGGGCAGGTCGAGATCCAGACAGGAGAAATAGGTGATGATCTTGCATACTATTTCACCGTATCCGAGCAGACTCCGTCAGTTGTAGGACTCGGAGTCATGGTTGATACCGACAGCTCAGTAAAACATGCCGGAGGATT
>CACZGY010000102.1 GCA_902780815.1 uncultured Eubacteriales bacterium | reverse complement strand
TGAACTGGCCCCCAAAAGTTAGACCAAGAATCTAGCTTGAGGAGGTCAGTTTTGTTATGGCGAAGTATTCTTTTGAATTCAAAATCAAATTAGTTAATGAATACTTGAGAGGAGAAGGCGGCTACTGGACCCTTTCGAAAAGATATGGTATTGAAACTGCGGTTATACGTCGTTGGGTTAACAACTACAATCGCTTTGGCGAACAAGGTCTTATGAGAAGCAGAGTTAAACAATTCTATTCTTTCGAATTCAAGCTTCATGTAGTAGAGTTGTATCTAACAAGTGAACTCTCATACCAGGAACTTGCTCTTCAGGTAGGAATGACTGATCCTGCTACAATCACCAGGTGGGTGCAAGATTATAGAGCTGCAGGTCCTGAAGCATTGAAGCCCAAAAAGAAAGGCCGAAAACGAACGATGGATAAAGAGGAAGTCATCCGCAAGATCGAAAATGGTGACTCGGAAGAGCAGAAGGAACTCCTTAAGCAATTGCAGGAGGAGAATCTTAGATTGCGGATCGAGAATGCATTTTTAAAAGAAGCGAGGAGACTGCGTTTAGAAGAGGAAGCTCTTCTGAGAAAACAGCGAGAATCGTCCACAGCCTCCGAGGAGAATTCAAATTAAAGGACATTCTCGCAACAGTGGGATTTCCAAAAGCCACATATATGTACTGGCAGAAACGATTTGATCGTGAGGATCCGGATGCTGAGCTTCTGCAGATCATGAGAGACATCAGAGAGGAGCATAAGGACTATGGCTATCGCCGGATCCACGGAGAACTTCGGAAGCAAGGCATCAAGGTCAACAAAAAGCGTGTCCATCGCATAGTCCAGAAGTACGGCATGCAGGTCACATCCTACACCAGGAAGAGCCGCAGATTCAGTACATACAAGGGTGTCGTAGGGAGGATCGCTCCTAACAGAGTGAACAGACGGTTCAACACAAGCGTGCCTCATCAGAAGATCACAACAGATACTACTGAGTTCAAGTATTATGAGCCGGATGACAAAGGCAGAGTGTCCATCAAGAAGCTTTATCTTGATCCGTTCATGGATATGTGGAATCTGGAGATCCTGAGTTATGGCGTTTCAGACCGTCCTTCTGCTCAAAGCATAATGACAGCTCTTAACGAAGCGATCGATGCAACAAGCGACTGCAGGTTCAGACGCACCTTCCATTCTGACCGTGGATGGGCTTACCAGATGGGTGTTTACCGTCAAACCCTGAAGAGCAATCGGATCTTTCAGAGCATGTCCCGTAAAGGCAATTGCTACGACAATTCTCCGATGGAAAACTTCTTTGGGCTCATGAAGCAGGAGATGTACTATGGTCAGGTATACAACAGCTTCGATGAACTCAAAGATGCGATAGATAAATACATAAGTTATTACAACCAAAAGCGCAGCAAGGCATCTCTCGGCCGAAGTCCGTTCGAATACCGTGAAGATATGTTAGCTGCATAGAAAAACTCCAGCGATTTCTCGCTGGAGCAAAAGTCTAACTTTTGGGGGTCACCTCATTTTGACCCGAGACATTTATTGCGCTCCTTTGCAAAATGCAGATTATATGCTGCTTTTTGAGTATTTTTTGAGTACTGGACGAAGATGATGTCGCTCAACCTCCTCTCTTTACTGGGTTTCAGGCTCGTGTAAGCAACTTCGAGCCCCTGATCATCCACCAGAAGCCTCCGAGAAATCGGAGGTTTTCATTTGTCAGCCCAGTCAGTTCTTTTTCTGCGATTTCTAGACAAAGGACCTTTCAGGGTTTTGATTGTTTATGCATCAAGTATCATTTAATGAATATAAGTATGGTTTTTATCAGATCGACAAGATCTTCTATGCGATCTGCCACGAATAGCACATCCACTCCTTTCCGTGAGAAGCGGTATTTGACCCACTCCTTTACGCTGTATGTTTGTGGCTGCCATTTCTCGTATGGGCTTTCCTCTTCATCTTGTCTTGAATCCAAAGAGTCCTTCCATGCACTCCATTCGTTATAGTGTTTCTTAGGCATAATCTTTATTAGTCTTCCGTCGCTTTCGGTCTCTTCAATTCGCCAAGAATCTTATCATTTTCATAAACCACCGGCGCAGGCTCATCTTTTTCAACAGTATAGTCTGCTCTTTCTGAAAAAAGGGTTATCAGTTCCTCTTTTTCATTGAGTTTTGTCACTTTGAATGGTTCTCCGAATGCCAGCTTCTCTATGAAAAGATAATTCGCTTCTTCCCCTTCAATATCCCGGGTATCTATCAAGATCCCGGTATGACCAACAAAGGCTTCTTCTTTCTCCAATGATTTGAAAACTATGCTGATTATCGAACATTTGTCATTGTTGAAAACTATGCCATGTTTTCTCCAGTTCTCAGGAAGCGCATCAGCAAAGCCGTCTTTTGAATATGGTACCTCGCCAAACAATGTTGTAAAGAGCTTTTCTTTATCAAGCAGGACCCTGTATGCTTCATTATTCTCGATTGCGTCTGTATCGAACATCAGATAAGTGCCATCGTAGTTGTCATCCACACTTTCATAACCTATGGACTCACCGGCAAGAAGCATGACTGTCATTCGGCAGTCAGCATCCGTAAAGCCGTTAGCACCACTCTCTTCAGAACGTCCTGCTGTACTTTCACCTACCCACTTTTTAAATACATCAGCGTTGGACAGCCCTGCATTTTCCATTATACTGCTGACTTCTGATATATTGTTGTCCGTAATGTCTTCAGTTGTAAATCCGGCTTTTCTCCCTTCAGCATGAGAATTGATTCTATTGTACAGTTCTTCATCGGTTGTCCATATTCCTATATATGGCTGCTCAACATAGTAGCCGTTCCCTTTTTTGTAGACATACAATACCCTGTTTTCTTCTTCTGTCTTTGCATGTATGTTAACAGAAATGTATGGTGTCTCCTGTGGATTGTCATATACTGATTCACTCCGGTATTTACATGTCGTCTGTATAAGCTCTATGATTGCGTCCTTTTCTTCATTGTCTATGCTGACTGCCCCGGAAGAAGTGCCGGAATCATCCATGAACTGCAGCTCAATGCTTTCTATGCTGACAGACTCTGGAAGCTCAACCTTCTTGTCTCCTGATGCAGCACATCCCGCAAGCACAATAATAATAGTCATTATGCATATAGCGACCTTGTCAGCTTGTCTTTGTATCATTTGATCCCGTTTCCCTAATCTCTATTGTCATTGCTTTGCTCCCGGTTACAGTTCTTTCAGATTTCCGGTTTCCAGTGTTTCTGTATCAAACGTCCCATCATCACCATCTATGGTCTTGATGATCTCATATGTCCCTTTGTCTGTATCAATCATGAGAAGGTTTTCTGATTCGACCGGAACACCCAGCGCTTCCTCGACTGTCTTTCTGAGCTTTGAGCCAAGTACGCTTCTGCCGTTTGCATCATATGCTTTATAGTTTTTCGATTTCTTCAAGTATTCAGCCGGGAAGTTCTCTTTCATCCATTTTTCATGTTCCTCGCCGTCTGCGCTCCATATGACCTCAGACAGAGTAACGTCATCTTTCCCATAAATGAATTTGATCATGACCTCTCCGGCAGAGCCTGACATTTCATATGCCTTATCTTTAAGTACAACATACTCCCCGTCGTACAGGTATGCATAAGCAGTACCTTGATCTCCGTCTCTGTCGATCCCGAAAACTTCCGCGTTAGCAAAAGCCTCATCCCTGAGATGATCTCCATAACTTTTGGTGACATCGCTCTCCGCGACCTGCTTCATCAATGATTCTAATTGTGCGTCGCTGAGTTCCGCTTTCACAGTTTCGGTTTTTCCCTGTTCACCGCTTCCCTGCTCATTTTTTGCACATGCTGTGATAGATACCATGAGCGCTATAGAAACCAGTGCAATGATTATATTTCTGTACTTTTTAGTCATATCATTTACCTCTCTGCCCGTGCAAATAAGAACAAATTGTAAAAGGCTTGATCATATAGTAAAACCGTTGCCCCCGGTCATTGTAGCACTAATAATTCTAATATTATGTTTTTTGAGTGACGTTAAGGATTCTTAAGAATCCGGCAGATCAAAGCAAAGTGATTTCATGGGATTCCTTTGAGGAAAGTTTGAGGAATGGATGGGATGATGTCGCTGTACCTCCTCTCTTTACTGGGTTTCAGGCTCCGAACCAGAGTTCGAACCCCTGATCATCCACCAGAAAAGGCCTTGAAACATCGAAGTTTCAAGGCCCTTTTGTACGTTTCTGTATTTTCATTATACAGCAATTATGCTGTTCAGCAGTTTGCGGGTGTATTCATCAGATGGTTTGTTGATCACATCTTCTGTTTTCCCTTCCTCCACTACGACTCCATCCTTCATTACCATGATCCGGTCGCAGATCATGCTTACAAGGGCAAGATCATGTGAAACGAGAATGATCGAGACATTCTCCATATCTCTTATTTCCATCAGCAGTTTTATTACCTGCGCCTGCGTTGTAACGTCGAGCGCACTCGTTATCTCATCGCAGAGAAGCACATCTGCGTGTGAGAGGAGAGCTCTCGCAATAGACATTCTCTGGCATTGTCCGCCGGAAAGATGACGTGGTCTGCGGTCGAGGAGATCTTCACTCAACCCTACCTCACCTATCACGCGTACGATTTCGTTTCTGTCAGAAGCGGTCCCCTCTTTCAGGGATTTTTCCATGTTCATTTTCGGATCAAATGATCCATACGCATCCTGAAATATCATCTGAAGAAACTTACCTGTTTTCTCAGGCTTGCTTCCTGTATATTCCTTATCTAAATGATACAGCATTCCACTGTCAGGTTTTTCTATGCCGCTTATTACCTTGAGGAGTGTGCTTTTACCGCTTCCGCTTTCGCCGACTATACCAAGTATCTCGCCCTGATGGAGGTCAAAATCCACATGCTGAAGAGGCCTGACCTTACGATCACGGCTTATATATTCCTTATTCAGATCTCTTCCTGACAGTACTATCATTTCTTCAGTCTCGGAACATCACGTATCAGTTTCTTCGTATATTCATTTTCAGGCGAATCAAATATCTTATCCGTACTTCCATATTCAATCAGCCTGCCGTCTTTCATGATCCCTATATTATCAGCCATCTTACGGGCAATACCGAGATGATGCGTTACCAGTAATATGGATGTGCCGTTCGTCTTCCTGATTTTGAGCAGTTCCTCTACTACCGCTCCGGCAGTTGTTACATCGAGGGCGCTGGTAGCCTCATCGCACAGCAGCAGTCTCGGTTCAAACATCATGGCAGCAGCTATGGCTATTCTCTGATTCATTCCACCTGACAACTCGAAAGGCCTGTTCTTAAGAACAGATTTACCGTGCTGCAGACCGATTATTCTGAGCATATCATCTATTCTGTTCTCATCAAAAGGCATATCATGTGCGGCCAGCGACTCTCTGAACTGAACATCCAGCTTTCTTATTGGATTGAATGATGCCCCCGGATTCTGAGGAATAAGGCCGATGCCGGAGCCCATTAATTTTCTGCGATCCTTAGCCGGCAAAGAAGTGATATCCGTGCCATCAAATACGATATTTCCGCCTGTGATCTTCAGATCGCTCATACCGTGGATCGCCTTTATCAGCGTGGATTTTCCGCTGCCGCTTTCTCCGACGATGCAGACTATTTCACCCGGAAGCATGCTGAAACTGACACTTTTTACGATGTCTTCATCCCCATATGATGCGCTTATGCCGTTTATCTTAAGTAAATAATCACTCACAGCCGCACCTCTATTCTGCCTTGCGGTACTCCATGACCGCGTCACCGAGATAGTTGAATACAACTATGGTTATTACTGTCGCTGCCGCCGGGAACAGCACCGCCCAAGGAGCGATCTGTATGTATGCCCTGGCCTCGCTTATCATTGACCCCCATTCGGCCTGCGGCGCTACTACGCCAAGTCCGAGGAACGACAGCCCCGAAATGCCTATCATTGTGGTTCCGATCTGGGTCAGCGCATTTATGAGTACAGGTTCCAGTATATTAGGCATAATATGCGTCATCATTATCTGCAGCCCGCTTTTACCCTGAAGCCTTGCTGCAGTAATGTACGGTTCATTCTTGATCGACAGTGTATGGCTCCTTGCAAGGCGTGCAAAAGACGTCCACATGGTGATCCCCAACGCGATCATTGCACCACCGAGTCCGCCGCCGAGAATACCTGCGACCGCAATGGCTACCACCATCTGTGGGAACGCGAGCATGAGATCTGCTACACGCATGAGTATGTCATCAACAATGCCTCCGTAGAACCCGCAGAGCATGCCGATGATGATTCCGATCAGGAAAGAGACCGCCACAAGGAAGAAGGTCGAAGCTATCGTTGTTCTTGCTCCAACCAGCACACGCGAAAGAACACAGCGCCCGAGATTGTCGGTGCCGAACAGATATGCTGCGGACGGAGCCTGTCTGATCAGCGACGAGTTGGTGGCATACGGATCATTCGGTGCCAGCACGCCCGAGAACACTGCTATCAGGACAAGTATCCCTGCGAATACTGCAGCAATTATTACGCGTTTTCTGTATGAGCACGAAGCCCATTATAGTCGGGTAGTCTCTGGCGTTGATCGAATCCATTACCAGCTTGCCTATTCCCGGCCATCTGAAAATCGTTTCTATAACAACACTTCCTCCCATCAAAGTACCTATCTGAAGAGCTATTATCGTGAATATGTGCCCCGATGCATTATGAAACACATTATTTATCAGGATATCCCTTTCTCTGACACCTCTCGTACGTAGGCCGGTCACATATTCCTGATCCAATTGCTCCATCACTTCCGTCCTTATCTGACGGGTAAATCTCCCTGCCATCGGGATAGCCAGAGACAGCGCCGGCAGACAGAGCCCCTGTATGCTGCCGTTTGCTACTACAGGGAAGAGGTTCAGCACAATACAAAGGAAGTACATCAGCAGTACTGATATAAGGAAGTTAGGCAGC
>CACZGY010000101.1 GCA_902780815.1 uncultured Eubacteriales bacterium | reverse complement strand
ATCAGTCGCCAGCTTTATGGCTGTAGGTCTCAGTGTGAGAGCCGGAAACTCCTCTGACAGGTCGTAGCGGTTCACCACACCGAAGTTCTTGATGGTGTGTGCAGGCGTGCCGTCTTCCCAGTGCGGGCGCACCGGCATACCCTCAGTGCTGAACCCGTGGTCAAGAATATCCTGACACATATTCACGAATAGTGTATCTGCTTTACTCATTTTTTACATATGCGCAGGCAGCATACCCTGCGCGGAGACTGAGCGTTAGCCGGCACTTAGCGATTGGCAAGCAGCCTTAGCGACTAGCAAGCGAGGAGCCAATGCCAGCTGCGCAGACAGAGCTTAGTACCGCTGCGTTAAGACGCGGTTATCGTAGGAGCATCGCCTCCGAAGATCAATGCTTCCGAGGTTATCGTAGGAGCATCGCCTCCGAAGATCAATGCTTCCGACATTACGGCAACGCCGTGATGATCGTTAGGAAGCATTATAGGCGAGAGCCGGTCGACGCAAAGGGTATGCTGCCTGCGCTATTTATTAAAACATGTATTAATTGCGTATTACCTGTACACCCTGCGGTGTGTCCTTGAGTGTGATGCCCATAGCAGCAAGCTGGTCGCGGATCTCGTCAGCTCTCGCCCAGTTCTTTTCCTTGCGCGCTGCCTGTCTTTCATCAATCAGGGCCTGGATGTCATCTCCGAGTCCCTCCTCTTCATCTTCGCCGCTGAAGAGTCCGAGCACATCAGTCAGCTCCCTGATCCTCTTGAGAGCCTCTTCTGCGAAGGACTTCGATGCTCCGTCCTTTACATCGAGGTTGATCTCGGAAACGAGTTCAAAGATTGCTGCTATACCGTCAGCTGTATTGAGGTCGTCATCCATTACCTCGATGAACTTTTCTCTGTGCTTATCGAGTGACGCGATCTTCGTTGCCTCGTCAGCCATTGCTTCGTCGCTTCCATTCGTCCTGAGGAACTCAAGCGTTTCGATAGCTGTAGCGATCCTCTCGTAACCCTGCTTCGACTGCTCCATAAGCGTGTCCGAGAAGTTGATAGGGCTTCTGTAGTGACCGCTCAGCAGGAAGAACCTGATGACGTCTCCGCTGTAATTCTCACGTATATCTCTGACCGTGAAGAAGTTGTTGAGCGACTTCGACATCTTCTTGCCGTCTACATTTATATATCCGTTGTGCATCCAGTAGTGCGCGAACGGTACTCCGTTGCAGGCCTCAGACTGCGCGATCTCGTTCTCATGATGCGGGAATGTAAGATCCTGACCGCCTCCGTGGATGTCGATTGTTTCTCCGAGATGCTTCTTTGCCATGGTCGAGCACTCGATGTGCCAGCCCGGTCTTCCCATGCCCCATGGGGATTCCCATGCGATCTCGGATTCCTCTTTGCGTGCCTTCCAGAGCGCGAAATCCAGAGGATCTTCCTTGACCTCGCCTATCGCGATGCGCGCACCGCTCTCGAGATCGTCTATATTCTGTCCGGAGAGCTTTCCGTACTCAGGGAACTTGCGTGTCGAATAATATACATCCCCGTCCGCCTCATAAGCGTAGCCCTTATCGATCAGTGTCTGTACGAACTCGATGATCTCAGGAATATGTTCCGACACCTTAGGATGAACATCAGCCTTCATTACGTTGAGCGCTTCCGCATCATTGAAATACTCCTTTATATACTTTTCAGAGACTTCAGGTGCTGTGATGCCCTCTTCCTTCGCCCTGTTTATGATCTTGTCATCGACATCCTCCTCAGCGTGTCAAACACAACAAATGGACGCGCGTTTCCTATATGGAAAAAGTTGTAGACCGTAGGGCCGCAGACATACATCCTGACCTTGCCCGGCTCGATCGGCACGAATTCCTCTTTGCGGTTAGTAAGCGTGTTATAGACCTGCATAAATAATCCTCCGTTTTATCCTTAAACACCCAGTACAGCCCCGATGCATCCCATGATGATCAGCACCAGGAAAGGGCTCTTTTTATACTTTGCTATCATTATTACTGTTGCAACCAATATGATAACAGAAATCATGTCTACTGGCGAGCCTGAAATCGCGGCTAAAACCCCGCTGCCTGCATCAGCACCAAGTTTCGCCAGAAGTCCGGTCCCGAGCCTGCCTTCGCCCGCGAGTGACGGCCTTACAAGGGTTGCAGCCGCAGCCGCTATGAGCCCCATTGTCGCCGGCCTTATTCCGGCAAGCGCGCCGTTCACGACCTTGCTGTCCCTGAACTTCTGAATTGTACGGCAGACCAGACTGACAATTATGAACGCCGGCAGAATGACGCCGAATGTTGCTGCCACTGAACCGCCTACGCCCGCAGCCTCGTAGCCCACATAAGTAGCCGTATTTACCGCGAGCGGTCCAGGCGTGATCTGCGAGATCGCAACTATGTTTGCGAATGTCTCCTGACTCATATCAAGGAATGGCTGGATGCTGTCGTAGATGAGTCTTACGATGGCGAGTCCGCCGCCGAATCCCAGAAGTCCGACCTTGAAGAAGCTAATGAAGAGCTGCCAGATTATCATTCGGACTCACCCCCTTCCCCGACTTCCGTCTTTTCTTTCGCAATTTTCCGGCTTCCTGCAAAGGTGACTGTTATACCAAGTACCGCGAACAGGAGTATTACGTATGCCGTATTCACCCTGAGCACAGCTATGAGTACGAATGCTGCTGTCGCCGCCAGAAGCGCCCACTTGTTTTTTATGGCCGCAGGCATGAGCTGTATCAGAGCAACGACCACCATTCCGAGCGCAGCAGCCCTGAGTCCGGCCATCGCCCCCATCACCACTCTGTTGTCGCCGAGCGAGGTGATGAACTTTGCAATGATAAGGATCATGGTGAATGAAGGTATAGTCACTCCGAACGTCGAAACGATCGAACCGATCAGCCCCTTCTTCTTGTATCCTACATAAGTCGCCATGTTTATAGCCACTACGCCCGGCAGGCTCTGGCACACGGCAACGATGTCCATGAACTCTTCCTTGGTGAACCATTTCTTCTCATTTATCAGCGTATTCTGCAGAAGCGGAAGCATGGCAATGCCGCCTCCGATAGTGAAGGCGCCGAGTTTGAAGAATACAATAAACAGTTCAATTAATATGTTCATAACTTAATAATTATATCAGCTTTCTGCATCAAATAGAAAGGGCACCGTTAAAACGGTGCCCAAAAGTTCTGCGTGATATGCTCAGCAATTAATGAGCGTTCATCGTTTCCTCGGAAAGTCTCGAGAAGAAGCATCTTCCGTCGCCTTCGAGATCAACAAGCGCCTTTGCCTTAGCGATTGCATCTTCAATCGTCATGAGCTCATGCTCGCTCTCACGGCGGAGCTTGTACTCTACCTTGCCCTCTGCAGCGAACTTGCCGACTGTGATCCTGATCGGGATTCCGATGAGGTCTGCGTCGTTGAACTTGACTCCAGGTCTCTCGTCACGGTCGTCTACCATTACTTCAACGCCGAGTGCCTCGAGTTTCTTCTCTATATCGTAAGCGACCTGCATCTGAGTCTCATCATGTGATTTGACCACTGTCACGATCACGTGGTAAGGAGCGACGGACAGAGGCCATATGATGCCCTTATCATCGTGATGCTGCTCTACGATAGCCTGCATCGACCTTGTGATACCTACGCCGTAGCAGCCCATCCAGTACGGATGATCAACACCGTTTTCGTCCTTGAATGTTGTATTCATTCCTTCGGAGTACTTAAGTCCCAGCTTGAAGATCTGGCCAACCTCGATGCCGCGTCTGAACTTGACCGGCTTTCCGCAGTGCGGGCAGCGGTCGCCTTCCTGGAGAGTCTTGATATCTGTAACGATATCTCCTGTGTAGTCTCTGCCGTAGCAAACGCCGACCAGGTGGTGGTCTTCTTCGTTTGCGCCTGCGCACATGTTGACTGTGCCTACGAGCTCGGAGTCGACAACTACGATGCAGTTCTTGAGTCCCATAGGGCCAGTGAATCCTGCGACGGATCCTGTGATAGGTCCTGTTACGTCTTCATCGGCGAACTCGATGTAGTGCTCAGGAACGTTCAGAGCATTGACGAGCTTGATCATGTTGAGCTGTCTGTCACCTCTTACGAATGCTACGACATTGTCCTTCGGCTGAAGGTCTGTGTCATATGTAGTGAACATGAGTGCCTTGATCGACTTCTCTACAGGCAGCTTAAGATAGTTGCATACGTCTTCGATGGTCTTTGTGCCAGGTGTGAACACCTTCTCTACCGGCTGCATCTCTTCCTTGACCGGCTCATCGTCCATGCACTCAGCCTTCTCGACTGTAGCCGCCATTCCGCATTCATCGCAGTAGAGGATGTCGGACTCACCCCAGTCAGAGAGAGCCGAGAACTCGTGTGACTTGCTTCCGCCGATAGGACCGTTGTCAGCTTCTACGATCCTGTAGTCGAGATCCATACGTGTGAAGATCTTCTCGTATGCGTGATACTGTCTCATGTAAGCAGTGTGCAGATCTTCTTCCGTAGCATCGAATGTATAAGCATCCTTCATTATGAACTCTCTTGTTCTCAGGAGTCCGTATCTCGGACGCGACTCGTCTCTGTATTTGAACTGGATATGATAGAGTGAGAACGGCAGTTCCTTGTAGGACGACCACTCCTTGCGGACGAAGTCAGTGAAGATCTCTTCGCAGGTAGGATTAAGGATAAAGTCATTTCCGTTACGGTCCTGGATCCTCCAGAGCTCAGGTCCGTATGCATACCATCTGCCTGTCTCTTTCCAGAGCTCAGCAGGGTTTACATGCGGCATGTAGATCTCCTGGCAGTCGATATAGTCCATCTCTTCGCGGACGATCTGTTCTACCTTTCTTACGGTTCTCCAGCCCAGCTTAGGGAACATGTAGATTCCCGCAGCTTCCTGCTTGATCATGTTGGCTCTTACGAGCAGCTTATGGCTCTCAAGTACGGCGTCCGATGGTGCCTCTCTGAGTGTCTTAAGATGGTTCTTGGATAATCTCATTGTTTAAAAACTCCCTTCTATTGCGGCAGTGGCCATGGCCGCCATGCCTTCCCCCCTGCCTGTGAACCCGAGTCCTTCTTCCGTAGTCGCCTTCACATTAACGGCATCTTCAGGTATCCCGAGTGTATTCGCTATGTTCTGTTTCATCTGTTCCATATAAGGCGCCAGTTTCGGAGCCTGAGCAATGATCGCTACATCTACATTCACGATCCTGACATTGCCCAGCATGTCCTTGACTTCGGCAAGCAGCTTCATCGAATCCGCACCTTTATATTTTTCGTCGGTATCAGGAAAATGTCTTCCGATATCTCCCAGTCCCGCTGCCCCGAGCAGCGCGTCCATCAGCGCGTGTACTGCTACATCCGCATCTGAATGACCGTCCAGCCCGAGCTTGCTGGGGATCGGGGTCCCGCAGAGTATAAGTGGTCTCCCCGGGACAAGTCTGTGTACATCATAGCCGATACCTGTTCTGCAAGTCATCTGGATATCCTCTCTGGTGGTTATCTTGTAATTGGAAGTCGCGCCTTCTACCAGAGCCACACTAATGCCTGCATACTCTGCAACCATGGCGTCATCCGTGGCGGAATAGCCATCGTGCACCGCACGCTCATGTGCCTTCAGAATGTCAGAAAGCCTGAACGTCTGCGGAGTCTGGGTTCTGTAGATAAGCTCCCTCCTGACAACGTTAGTGTTCATTATAGGATATGTTATAGATTCTTTCAATGCCAATTCGGTGACATATTCAGGTTTTTCGATGTTGATCATGCGTGTGGAGTCGCTTGAAGGCAGTGCAGTGCAGACCGCTCTGCAGACTTTCATGGTCTCTATGTTGCGGCGGATGATCTCCTCGCTGATGCCCGGCCTTGCGGCGTCATGTATGAGCACTATCGCATCATCCTCATCAATGCCTGCTGTGCGCGCATCGCGCGAGGCAGCCCTTATGCCTTCCCTGACAGAGTCTTCTCTCGCGGCCCCTCCGGTCACTATCGCTATGCTTCCAGGCTCCCGCCCGGTCAGCTTTTCGCATTCTGCCGTAATCTCTTTATATGTTTCGTCAAGAGAGCCGTCCTGCGGCGATACTACATATATCTTGTCAATATAGTCAAGCGAAGCAAACGCTTTTATTGCAGTTCCGAGCACAGTCGAGCCACCAAAAGGAAACAGCTGCTTCGGCACATCCATTCCCATACGTGTACCTTGGCCGGCTGCAACTATAACTGTGCATATCCAGTTAGAAACGTTCTCTACCATAATAATCTTCTACAATGATCTCTTACAACGATCTTCTACAATCTTTTACAATGGTCTTATACTGGCCGATCCCCTTACCAGCCCCTGCTAAATATTGGTTTCGACCATCTCGTCTGCTTCTTCCATTGTGTAGCCTCCGGAGTAGATCAGCTCACTCTCCAGTATCTGCTTTGCTGTACTGAGGAGCTTTTTCTCTCCGGTTGAAAGAGGTTTAAGTCTGTCCGTCCTGACGAGATTCCTTACTACCGCTGCTACTTCCAGGATGTCTCCAGTCTGCATCCTCTCTGTATTTTCACGGTATCGCTTGTTCCAGTTGGGGTTCATCGGCTCGGTGTCTCCTTTGAGCACCTCTATGACCTCATCTATACGCTTGGGGTCGATGATCGGCCTGACGCCCAGCTTCTCTGTATTATCGACAGGAACAGAAGCCTCCATGCGGCAATAAGGAAGCGACACATTATAATACGTACGCATCTCGCCGAGAAAATCCTTTTCAACGATCTCGGTTATGATGCCCGCTCCGTACATAGGATATACAATGTAGTCGCCGACTTTGAACATAGACGCTTTTCCTCCTTATATACCAATATTATAGCGTCTTATGTATCAAAAAGCAAACATAAAATAAACAAGTAATATTATCACCCTATATAATGGTTGTCAATATGTATCCTGAACGAAACCAGACAGCATGTGCGGGGCTGTGCCGGCATGAAGCACAAACAGCGCCCTACTATCCGTATCAATTCAGCCATTCAATATGGTATAATGACCCCAAATATGATTTGTGAACAAACGGAGGATTTCCGATGAAGAAAATACTGATTGTAGATGACGAAGACAAGATCCGCGAGGTCATAAGGGAATACGCGGAGTTCAGCGGTTATGAAGCTGAAGAGGCTGCCGACGGAATGAGTGCGATCGGCATGGTGAAACTCAACAATTACGATCTCATCATCATGGATATCATGATGCCTAAACTTGACGGGTTCAGCGCTGTCAAAGAGATACAGAAAATCAAGAGCATTCCGGTAATCATGCTGTCCGCAAGAGGCGAGGAGTACGACAAGCTCTTCGGATTCGAGCTCGGCATCGATGATTATGTAGTGAAACCGTTCAGCCCAAAGGAGCTCATGGCAAGAGTAAACGCTGTTCTCAACCGCAGGGACGCTTCCGGCAGAAATGTGTCCAACATACAGAAGTTCGAAGGCCTCGAGATCAACATTGCTGCGCGCACAATAACCGTAGACGGAAAGCGTGTTGAGCTTACACCGAAGGAATACGACCTGCTGTTTTACATGATACAGCACAAGAACATTGCTCTTTCAAGGGAAAAACTTCTCGAGGATATCTGGGGCTATGATTTCTTCGGTGATGACAGAACGATCGATACTCATGTAAAGAATCTGCGCAACTGCCTCGGTCCATACAGAAAATTCATCGTGACGCTCAGAGGCGTTGGATACAAGTTTGAATACGAGGAATAGCTGAGCGAAACGGAGACCCGGCTGAGAGATGGCTGACCATACCGGCAAGAGCGCTGCCAGACGCGCCAGTAAAAGAATAGACACAAGCAGCATCAAGACGACGACACTTCTGTCGTTCGTCATTTTTGCGCTGTTTCTGGTAA
This sequence comes from uncultured Eubacteriales bacterium, assembly GCA_902780815.1. GTDB lineage: Bacteria > Bacillota > Clostridia > Peptostreptococcales > Anaerovoracaceae > Crickella. The sequence continues at coordinate 3,892 of CACZGY010000101.1, read as the reverse complement.
TGGTTCTCTGGGGGTTGTCCAATTTCTTTCTCAGCAGCTTCTATGAACGGGCCAGATCCCAGGAAGTCATACGCACAGCAGAGACTCTGGAGACACAGTTCAGTCAAAACCGCTCAAGCTTCGGCGCTGTTGCAATGCAGACCGCCGGTACCAACAACATCTACATCAGAATAGATACCGTTGATGAAAGTCTTGTGTTCGACGGAACCAGAGAGGCTCAGGACAGCGATGCGTTTGAAGTTGATGCGGACCGCATCAAAGCAAAACTGGCTTCCTCCGCTACCGGTATCGCAAGTGAAACCCGGCACGACTCATCAGATATGAGGGCCCGGCTCATTTACGCTTCATATTTAACATCAGGCGGGAGCGACAGCATACTCTGCATCATCGCTCCCCTTTATCCTGACCCGGTTACTGTCAGGATACTGAGAGACATGCTCATTTATATATCGTTCATCGTTCTGGTCGTCGCATTGCTTCTGGCCTTTGCTCTTTCGGTGCGGCTGTCTGCTCCTATAGAAAAGCTGACGCGCTCTGCGACAGAACTTTCAAAAGGCAACCATGACGTATACTTTGACGGAGCCGGTTTCACCGAGACCAAAGAGCTCGCAAGGGCACTCAACAAGGCATCCTATGAAATGGAAAAGACCGACTTCTATCAGCGCGAGATCATCGCGAACGTATCGCACGACCTCAAGACGCCTCTCACTATGATCAGGTCTTATGCCGAAAAAATCATAGACATAACGGGTGATAATCCGGAAAAGCGCAATGCCGATCTGAACGTGATCATTTCAGAAACTGAGCACCTCAACAAGCTCGTTACCGACATGCTGTCGGTCTCCAACCTTCAGTCCAACAACATCGAAATGCACATGGAAACTTTCGATCTTGTAAAGGCAGCAAAAAGCGTGTACGAGAGTTTTCTCGCACTCGCATCATCTGAAGGATTCGAGATCCACTTCCACCCTTGCAAGCCGGCATATGTTGTGGGCGACCGTACGAGGATGACTCAGGTGATGACCAATTTTGTGTCTAACGCAGTCAAGTACTCAGGCGATAACAAGTTTATAGATATCAGGCTCAGCAAGAGCAGCAAGAAAGTGACTTTCCACTGCATCGATCACGGCATGGGCATTCCGTCGGAAGAGATCGGGCATGTGTGGGATAAGTATTACAGGACTTCCGCAAATCACGAGCGCGGCATAGAGGGCACCGGCCTCGGCCTTGCCATCGTTAAGGGTATCCTCAATCTGCACGGAGCCAGATACGGTGTGGAGAGCGAGGAAGGCAAAGGCTCGGACTTCTGGTTCGAGATGGATACGGTCAGAAAACCGTCTGCGGAAGAGGCAGAGAAGAAAGATGGCTAAAAAGACAAAGACAGTTTTTATGTGCACCGAGTGCGGCAATGAGTACACAGCCTGGCAGGGTCAGTGCTCTTATTGCGGTTCCTGGAACACAATAGTTGAACACAAGGTGGCTCCGGCCGAAGAAGCTTCTGCGGACACCAGAAGGCGCATAGGTGTTGAAGGCCGCCCGGTGAAGCTCGGCGAGGTCGGCACTCACGACTATACACGCATGGATTCCGGACTTTCGGAGCTCAACCGCGTGCTGGGCGGCGGCATAGTTCCCGGCTCCCTTACGCTTATCTCAGGTGAGCCCGGCATCGGAAAGTCCACGCTCATCGCGCAGGCGGCAGGCAGGATCGCGGATAAATACGGTCCGGTGCTCTATGTAAGCGGCGAAGAATCCGAAGAGCAGGTCAAGCTCAGAGCCGACCGCGTTCTCGGAAACATCAGCGACTCTCTCTACATCTATCCGGAGACCAACATTGAAAACATCATGGCTGCCTGCGACAGCATAAGGCCATGCTTCATCATAATCGATTCCATTCAGACCATGTACTCGCAGTCGGCGGATTCGGTTGCCGGCAGCCTTACACAGATCAGAGAATGCTCAGGGCAGCTCATAAGATATGCTAAAAACCGCAATGTGCCGGTATTCATCGTGGCACATGTCACGAAGTCAGGAGAGCTCGCCGGTCCGAAGACCATAGAGCACATGGTTGACACGGTGCTGAGCTTCAGCGGTGAGCGTGACAGGGATCTGAGGATACTCCGTTCTTTCAAGAACCGCTTCGGGACCACAGACGAGATAGGCGCATTCCGCATGACTGAAGAAGGAATGATCGAAGTGCCTGATATTTCCGGCAGTCTGATAGAAAACATGGAGAGCGAAGAAGGTTCCGTAGTGTCTGCTGTCTACGAGGGCAGCCGCCCCGTATTCTTTGAGATCCAGGCGCTGGTCACACGTGCAAACGTCGGATTTGCCCGCAGGACTGCCATAGGGATCAGCCAGAACCGTCTCAACATGATACTCGCCGTGCTCGAAAAAAAAGCAGGACTGAACCTGCTCGATTACGATGTATATGTAAATGTCGTCGGCGGCATGAACACAGGCAGCACTTCTACCGACCTTGCCGTTGCCCTCGCGATATACAGCTCGTTCAAGGGAAGATCATCTTCCAGGCGCCTGGTGGCAGCCGGTGAAGTGGGACTCACAGGAAATCTCCGTTCGATCCCTAACGCCGGCAAAATAGTCCAGGAAGCTGTAAGGCTCGGATACGAAGCAGTCATACTGCCTGCAAAGAACGCCGGGCAGGCCTGCAAGTCTTCGCCTGAAGGGATCCGCGTGATGGGAGCCGCCAACATATCTGATGCAATACGCGCATTTGTCAGCTGATTTTTCAGCGTAAGCCGGTCTGTCAGGCATTACTTGCCTGCTTCGTACAGTTTTACCGGATCCCAGCCTTCATCCTGATAATACTTGTATTCAAGTCCGTTAAGATTTACGAAGTCAGATACTGTTATCTTTCTGTCCTCTGCGTGTTTATCACTGTCGCTGTAAACAGCCATAAAATCGTCATAGCTGTCACCGAAGATCTCTTTGGCGCTTTCTTCAAAATTGCCGCCGTCTGCAACTACGTCAAATGCCGTTACAGTGTAGTCGTCTTTGCTGACATGCATGCATCCCGGATAATTGCCGCCCGAAACGCTCTTAAGAGTATCGCCCTCACCATTGTAGTTATCGATCCAGAAGTTCCCGTACACGAGATACTCGTCTTCCTGTGTAAGGTCCTCATGTATGATGTTCACAGTCGGTATGCTGAATTCAGCAGCATCGTAATCCTTGCTGACCGTTTCCGCCATGTACTTATAGCAGGCTGCTTCTATAGGGTCATCGCCCCCATATCCATAAGCTGCACCGTCACCGAATGTGAACTCATCTGAGCTGCCTTCACCTTCTATTTTAAAACGCAGCTCAACACCCATGAATTTTGTTACGATGTCGTCGCCGTCTTCCTTGAAATCCAGATTGACATCCCCTTTGGTCTTGAATCCGCCGTTTGTCTGCGACCAGGTAAAATCGGAAACATCTTCTGTCCCGTCTGCCTCAATGCCTGTAAAGGTGCCGGTGCCATCATCGTTCAGTGCCAGAATCCATACATTTCCATCAAGGTCTCCCTCTTCGCCTGCGAAAGACATTGAATCTGCTGTCCAGGATCCAAGGTATTTGCTGTCGGAAAGGTCTTCATTTCCGCCGCCGCAGGCTGCCAGCGCGAATGTGAGCACCATAGCAACGCTTAACAGTATTGCAAGTTTCTTCTTCATGTTACAACCCTCCTTAAAGATTGGAAAAGCCCCAAAATCTTCCATTTATACTATACCCGAAGTGCACCATATTATAAACGTGTATGTATCAATTTTAAGGCATAAAAACTCCCGGAGAGATCTGAGGTGACCCCCAAAAGTTAGACTTTTGCTCCAGCGAGAAATCGCTGGAGTTTTTCTATGCAGCTAACATATCTTCACGGTATTCGAACGGACTTCGG
>CACZGY010000100.1:8933-19592 GCA_902780815.1 uncultured Eubacteriales bacterium | reverse complement strand
CTGAAAGCTGCTCTTGACGAGCGCCAGAAGCTCGGAACAAAAGCACGCAGGGTAAACAATCCTTACAAGCGCAAGCTCTTCACTAAAGAGATGAGAAATGACGGCTATACTCTGCTTGTGCCTCAGATGTCACCAATGCACTTCCAGTATTTTGAGCCTGTTTTGAAAGCTGCCGGATACAATGCGGTGCTTCTGCCTGCAGTCACGAAGGAATCCGAGGAGGAAGGCCTCAGATATGTCAATAATGATGCCTGCTATCCTACGATCGTCACGCTTGGTCAGATCATATACGCTCTGAAATCCGGAGAATACGATCTCAGCAAAACCGGAGTATTCATGTCTCAGACAGGAGGCGGATGCAGAGCAAGCAATTACGTTGCGCTGCTCAGAAAGGCGCTTAAGGATCTTGGCATGGAACAGATCCCGGTCATTTCATTCAATATGGTCGGACTTGAACGCAATCCGGGATTCTCTATAACTCCAAGGCTCGCTCTTTCGCTTGTGTACGGAGCTCTGTATGGGGATCTTATGATGAAGTGCGTTTACAGAATAAGGCCTTATGAGATCGAAAAGGGGTCTGCCGAAGCAGTCATGGATTCATGGTTCGACAAGATAGCAAAGAACTGCATGGATCTCAATAAGAAAACACTGAAAAAGAACCTGGAGCTGATAGTAAAAGACTTTGACAGCATCCCGATCCACGAGGATATGGTAAAGCCGAAAGTCGGAATAGTCGGTGAGATACTCGTAAAGTATCATCCTAACGCCAACAATAACCTGGTTGAGACGATCGAGGCTGAAGGCGGCGAAGCAGTCGTTCCATCATTTATCGACTTCTTCGAATACTACTCGAGAGAGGCCTGCAGAAAGAGCAAACGTTTTGAGCCGGACTGCCGCATTGAGGATACTGCAAAGAATGCAGAAAGGTTCATTTCGATCGGTAACCAATGCGGTGAAGGCTGGCTGCTGACAGGCGAGATGGTCGACCTGATCGACAGCGGTGTAAAAAACATTCTTTGTCTGCAGCCGTTCGCATGTCTGCCGAATCATGTTGCGGGAAAAGGCATGCTTAAAGCTCTGAGACAGTATGATGAAAAGGCTAACATCGTTGCGATCGACTACGATCCGGGCGCTTCAACAGTCAATCAGCTGAACCGTATAAAGCTAATGATGTCAACGGCATTCAAGAATCTTGAAGATGAGAATGCCTGAGCGTATAATAATAACCAGAAAGAATAATTAATTTTTAAGGAGGCGACTACCTATGGGTAGACACGGGACAATAGCAAACAGAAAATCAGCACAGGACTCAAAGCGTTCTGCAATGTTCACCAAGTATTCAAGACAGATCATCGTTGCAGCAAAATCCGGAGGAGATCCTGACTTCAATCCTTCGCTCAGAGTAGCTATCGATAAGGCCAAAGCTATCGGAATGCCTAATGATAACATCAACAGAGCGATCAAAAAGGGTACAGGTGAACTTGGCGGAGAACAGTATGAAGAGCTGCAGTTTGAAGGTTATGGTCCAAGCGGTGTTGCGGTCATCGTTGAGGCTCTTACAGATAACAAAAACAGAACAGCTTCATTCGTAAGATCTGTATTTGATAAAAACGGAGGCAACCTCGGAACCCCTGGATGTGTTTCTTATATGTTCAGCCGCAAGGGCGTTGTTATTATAGACTCAGAAGATCTTGACGAGGATGAAGTCATGATGGTAGCTCTTGATGCGGGAGCCGATGACATGATCGTCAATGAAGATAACTTCGAAATCAGAACAGATCCGGCCGCTTTCAACGATGTCCATCAGGCAGTCAAGGAAGCAGGTTATGAGATCTTCGAAGCAGAAATCGAGCAGATCCCTTCGATGGAGGCAAATGTTTCAGACGAAAGCGCCATCAAGTCGCTCACAAAACTCATCACTTCACTTGAAGATAATGATGACGTACAGAAAGTCTATTTCAACTGCGATCTCGACCTTGATTAATAATTAAACGCTTTGAAGTATCAATTCCTGGGATATGCGTTAAAGTCTTCATAATTGAACCTACACATACTTAAAGGGATTCCGATGCGGACGCATTATGTAAAGCCTCCTCAGAGTGGACTACAGAAGCCAGGCTCAGGAAGTACCCACCTTATCAAAACTGATAGGGCGTCAATTAAAGGCTTAACGGTATTCCGGGTTTTTATTTGCCTTTTTTCTGACAAAGTGCTGAATTTTGAAATGAATAAATAAATTATGGTATAGTTAATAAATAAGCCGTTGTAAAGAAAAGAAGGACATCCTATGGCTATGAAAATGATCAGCGTTACCGACATAAAGGGGTTTAAACTCGGTAATGCGGAGAACAGAGAAAAGGGTACCGGATGCACAGTCATCGTTTGCGAAGAAGGTGCAGTCGGAGGAGTAGATGTAAGGGGCGGAGGTCCTGCTACAAGAGAAACGGATCTTCTCAGGAGCGAGAACACCGTAAATGCTGTCAACGCTGTGGTTTTAAGCGGCGGTTCGGCTTTCGGCCTTGAAGCAGCTTCAGGAGTAATGAGAGAACTGGCAGAAAGAAAGATAGGCTTCGATGCCGGTGATGACATTGTTGTTCCTATAGTTTGCGGAGCATCACTTTACGATCTGCCTGTCGGAGATCCTAAGGCCTTTCCTGATATCTATATGGGTGCGCAGGCTGTACGCAATGCGTATACGGGCTTTTTCAGCAATGGCAACCACGGTGCAGGTACAGGTGCAACCGTCGGAAAAATGAAAGGCTATGACCGGGCCATGAAGACAGGTCTCGGAACATTTGCATGCGGTGACGGAGTTATCCAGGTCGGAGCTATCGCAGCTGTAAATGCAGTAGGTGATATTTACAATGGTGCCGGTAACATAATTGCCGGTCTGAGATCTGAAGACGGGCGTACTATCTTCGGTACCATTAAGACTCTTAAGGGCATGGTCCACGACAGAATCAAGATATTGATAGACGACAGCACTTCATTTATCAAAAGATCAGAGATAGAGGAAGCATTCGCTGCTGCTGCCAAACAGTTTGAAAGAGAAGAAACTTCAACCGCATCTGTGGAAACAGCGGAAGAAACTATCGTCGAAGAAACGATTGAAACCGCTGTCGAAGAACCAGCAGAAGCTGTTTTTGAAGAACCTGCAGTTGAGCCAGCCGAAGAATTCACGGAAGAACCGGAAGAACCTGAGGAATCTGCTGAGGAATTCATAGCGGAAGAAGCGGAAGAAGTGGAAGCCGCAGAAGAAACAGAAGATAAACCGGAGGAGCCGGCTGAAGAGTTCATTCCGGAAACACCTGATGCAAGTGCATATGAAAACCGTTATCGTGAGTATGCTGAAATATCGATTCCTGTAGTGTCGGCACAGCCGGAATCTGTCGAAGAGCCGGAAGAAGAACCATCAGAAGTTATTGAAGATATTGAAGAACCTGCAGAACCTGACGAACCTGTAGAATTTACTGAAGAATTCATTGAGGAAGAAGCAGAAGCTACAGAAGAAGCTGAAGTTATATCGGAGGAGCCGGTTGAAGAATTCAACGAAGAATCTGCGGAAGAATTCATAGAAGAACCAGTAGAAGAATTCATTCCGGAAGTTTCTGAAGAAGAACCGGCAGACGAAAGCATTGTTGAAGAAGAGCCGGTAGTTCTTAGCCGCGAGGAGATGGGATACGACATAGTATTCAATACTACTATCTCATGTCTTATTACGAATGCTGCTCTTACAAAATCGCAGGCAAACAAGCTTGCTTCTATCCTTCATGACGCATATGCAAGGGCTATCAAGCCTGTTCACGGGACACTTGACGGAGATACAGTATTCGTTCTTGCAACAGGAAAACAGCAGGTAAACTTTGATGCTTTCGCTGCGCTTGCAACAGACGTTATGCAGTATGCAATTATCGACGGAGCAATGTCTGCAGAGAGTGCATGCTTTTCAGGGCGTACTTTGCTATGAGACCAATGGTAACTTCCAAAGGCATGCACACCCAGGGTGTGTTTGCCTTTGTTAATATGCTCGGAAAGATACTGAATGATTATGAACCATCACACATGGCTGTAGCATTCGATCTTAAGGGCGGGACTTTCAGGCATGATGTTTACAAGGAGTACAAGGCCGGAAGACTCAAAACTCCTCCTGAACTTCTTTCGCAGATCCCTTTGCTGCATGATGTTCTTGACGCCATGAACATTGCAGTTCTTGAGGTTCCACAATATGAAGCCGATGATATCATAGGCACTGTTGCTGCAAGGGCAGAAAAAGACGGGCTGGATACACTTGTGATCTCAGGAGATAAGGACGAGCTCCAGCTCATCGGTCCTCATGTAAATGTGCTTATCAATAAACGGGGCATGAGCGAGTTCGATCTGTACGATGTCGATGCCATGCGCGAAAGATATAACCTCACACCTGCGCAGTTTATTGACCTTAAAGGTCTTATGGGTGACAGTTCAGATAATATTCCGGGAGTTCCTGGCATCGGAGAAAAAAAGGGCATAGCTCTCCTGGAGCAATACGGAACGCTCGAAAACCTTATTGAGCATGCAGATGAAGTCAAAGGAAAGATGGGCGAGAACCTGCGCGATAACATAGAAATCGCGCGAATGTCCAAATGGCGGGCCGGACATGGAAAAGCTGATTGCCATATATACAGAGCTTGAGTTCAATTCATTTATCAAAAAACTGCAGGCAGGAATGAACACTGGTGAAGATATGCCCGGCGTCTCATCTTCATCTGACTTTGACAATGAATTTGCTTCGATAAAGCGTACGGATCTGGAGAGCTTTTTTAAAGAGGTCAAAGATGGCAGCGATGTATACATAGAAGCTGCTGCTGATGCAAATCATACCGGAGAAACCGAAATAAGATCGATTTGTCTTTATAGTGAGAACAAAAATCTGGCTTGCATTAAGGAACTTACTCCGATGGATTGCACAATAACAGTTGAAAAAATATCGGAGAAATCCTACAGGCTGATAGGATGCGGACTGAAGCGCATCCTGTATTCGATGCTTTCCAAGGCAGAAGCTGCTTTTGAACCATGCTATGATGCTATGATAGCTGAATATCTGCTTGATGCGAACAGACAAAAGTATACTCTTGATAAGATGCTCCTCAGATATGCCGGCTATGCGGCCAGGGAATCTGAATCCGCTTTTCTGTCTGACAACATATCATATGGATCCCTTGAAACAGATCCCGAGGATCTCTTAAAAAGAGCATTCTATGTTTCGAAGGTAAAGCCAGAACAGCAAAAATCACTTGCCGATAACGGACTTTATAAGCTTTTCAGCGACTGTGAAATGCCTCTTGTAAATATCGCTAAACTGGAGTCAGAAATATACGCCGGCGCAGGGACGACTTTTAATATAAACTCACCAAAGCAGCTTGGAACGGTGCTTTTTGAGAATATGAAAATACCTTACCCGAAGGCCGGCAAGAGCAAGAGCGGTGCTTATTCGACAGCAGCCGATATCCTTGATAAGCTCAAAAATGACTATAAGATAGTTGCTGATGTGCTCGAATACAGAAAACTTGCTAAGCTGAAAAGCACATACGTTGACGGACTTCTCCCGTTAATTGGACCTGACAGCAGAGTAAGACCTCATTTCATGCAGACCGTAACTGCGACCGGAAGACTCAGCTGTACCGAACCAAATCTTCAGAACATTCCTATACGAGATGATTACGGACGGCTTATAAGAAAAGCTTTTGTAACCGAAAGCAGAAACCTTTTCACGGGTTCAGATTACTCTCAGATAGAACTCAGGATCCTGGCTGCGCTGAGCGGAGATGAGTCACTGATAGCAGATTTCCGGGCCGGAAAAGATATACACAGAGCAACTGCCTCCAGAGTTTTTGATATACCTGAAGATGAAGTCACTGCGCTTGACAGAACCAGAGCCAAAGCCGTTAACTTCGGTGTTGTATACGGCATGAGCGGTTTCGGCCTCGGAGAGAGCCTGAACATCACCAGGAGCGACGCTCAGCGTTATATCAATGAATACTTCGCAAAGCATACTGCAGTAAAGGAGTATCTTGACAAGCAGATTGAAACAGGTGAGGAAGCACGTGAGGTCAGAACGCATTTCGGAAGAGTCCGTAAACTTCCGGAATTCGCTTCCCGTAAATTCATGGAGCGAGAGCTGGCAAAAAGGCTTGCAATGAATACACCTATCCAGGGCACGGCAGCTGATATAATTAAAATTGCTATGAACTCGGTATCTTCCGAACTCATTAGAAAAGGCCTGAAGTCAAGGCTTATTCTACAGATACATGATGAGCTTATAGTGGAAGGCCCTGAAACTGAAGCTGGAGAAGTCAAGGATATACTTGAAAAATGCATGATGGGAGCAGCTGATCTCGCTGTGGATCTGGTATGCGACATACATACAGGCAAGACCTGGTACGAACTTAAATAGGGGTGATAAAGAATGATCAATATAGCATTAACCGGCGGGATAGCCTCCGGTAAAACACAAGTCACTAATTACCTAATCAGTAAGGGATACACTGTTGTCGATGCGGACAGGATGTCAAGGGAAATGACTGCTCCGGGCGGCAAAGCCATGCCATATATTCTGGAGCATTTCGGACCATCATTCATTCTTGAAGACGGCGGTCTGGACAGGGCTGCAATGAGAGACCTGGTTTTCCGGGATCCGACGTGGAAAAGCGTTCTCGAGGAAGGCACAACCAAAGTCGTACTTGAAGACATCGAAGCCATAAAAAGGGAGAGGGCCGCAAGTGGTGACAAGGTCCTGTTCTTCGATATTCCTCTGCTTTTTGAGACCGGAAGTGAAGATGACTATGATGCAGTATGGGTCGTCACTGCTGACTACGAACTGCGCAAAAAAAGAATAATGGAAAGGGACGGCATAGATGATACCCTGATCGATCTTATTATGGATTCCCAGGAAGAAGAGGAAAAAAAGGTAAAGCTTGCTGACAATGTGATATATAACAACGGCACGCTGGAAGAGCTCAGGGAATCAGTTGACAGGACTCTGAGATCCTACGGTCTATAACAATAAAAACGTTAAAATTAAAAAACTTTTGAATTTAGCCTTGCAAAATGATTTGAAGATGGTTATAATCCATAAGTGCCGTGTGGATGTGGCGGAATTGGTAGACGCGCATGAAATTGCCATGTGCCGGCGTGGCGGAATTGGCAGACGCGCGGGATTCAAAATCCCGTGATAGTGATATCGTGTGGGTTCGACCCCCACCGCCGGCACCACTTAATCAACAGTTCAGTTTTAGGAGGGTATTATGAATCCAAGCAGTCCTGCATTCAGTTTAGTTTTAATGGTACTTCTTATCGCCATGATTTACTTCATGATGATCAGACCGCAGAGAAAGAAGGAAAAAGCTGACAAGGAAATGAGAGATTCGCTCTGCGTAGGTGATGAGGTCATCACTATCGGAGGAATCATCGGCAAGGTAGAGAAGATCAATGAAAAATCTGTTATCATCTCAACATCTGCCGGAAAAAACAAGATTGAGCTCCTCAAGTCTGCGATCGCAAGTGTAAGCGCTAAGGATCCTAATGCTGCAGCAAAGACTGCCGCAAAGGAAGCTTCAAAAGATGCAGAAGAGGATAAAGCACCTTCAAGGGACAAGAAGGTTACGCCTAAGAAGCTCAGCAGAAAGTCTGACGACGCTGAATAAATCAAGTCAAAAAAGAACTGAAATAAGTACATCCGAAAGTCCTTCGGATGTGCTTTTTTCATTGAAAAATAAAGCTTAAACGAGTACAATAGATTGAATAATTATTTAATGTCGTATTTTGCGCTTTTTTGAAATTGCGACAAATAATTGAAAGGTATTTAGGAGATATGAAATCAAAGAAAACAGGTAGAAGAAAAGTATTTGCGGTATTGATCGTCATACTGCTCGTTGCGTCCTGGCTGATATCATTTTTTGGCCTGGGCAGCAATTTCGGCAACCTCGGCAAGCAGCTTAAATACGGACTCGATATCAACGGCGGCGTCTACGTATTGCTCGAAGCTGACTCTAAGGAAACAGGAACTGAGCTCGCCGGTATCATGAATCAGACCAAGAGCGTTCTCGAAAACAGAGTAAACGCAATGGGTATAAGCGAGGCCCAGGTTTCGATCGAAGGTGACAGGCGTATCAGAGTAGAAATGCCGGGAGTTGAAGATGCCGAAGAAGCGATCTCACAGATCGGCCGGACTGCACAGCTGCAGTTCTTCCTCGCAGACGGAACTCTTGCTCTTACAGGTGAGGGCATAAGTGATTCCCAGATGGCAAATGATACGCAGAACGGCGGATATAAGATCACGATCGATTTCACAAACGAAGGAAGCAATCTCTTTGCGGATGCTACAGAAAAAGCATACAAAGGCGAAGTGGAAGCCACTATGACCGACGAAGAGGGCAATCCTGTTGATAAGACAGCAATTGTAATCGCTCTCGATGATGAGGTCATTTCAGCACCTCTCGTTCATGAAAAGATAAACTCGAGAACATGTGAGATAACAAGAGCAGGCGGCTTTTCAGAGACAGAAGCATCTCAGCTCTCCGCACTCATCAGAGGCGGTGCTCTTCCGGCTAATCTCGAGGAAATCAATTCATCTGTTCAGACCGCAACCATTGGCGCCAATGCTCTCCAGCTTTCAGTCAAGGCCGGTGCTATCGGACTCGGGCTTGTACTTATCCTTATGGTAATTGCGTACGGAATGCTTGGCCTTATTGCAGACCTTGCACTTCTGCTTTACATACAGCTGGTGCTCTGGATCATGGTCGGCATGGGATCGGTTCTCACACTCCCTGGAATCGCCGGTATTATCCTGTCCATCGGTATGGCTGTTGACTCGAACGTCATCATCTTTACCAGAATCAGGGAAGAGATACAGAAAGGCAAATCCGTAAGAGTTGCTGTCGACATGGGTTACCGTGCAGCTCTTTCAACCGTAGTTGACTCACAGACAACTACTCTTGTAGCCGCATTCGTGCTCTACATATTCGGTACCACATCAGTTAAGGGCTTTGCACTTACCCTGATGATCGGTACTGTAGTATCGGTAATAACTGCTGTATTCATCACCCAGCTCTTCGTCAATCTTCTTGCAGAGAGCGAAAAGTTCGGAACAAATGCGATGTTTGGCGTAAAGGAAGACGGCACTCCGAGATTCAGCTGGAACTTCAACATCAAATTCATTGAAAACAGAAAGAAATTCTACGCTCTCAGCCTTGCTGTTATCCTGATCGGTGTTGGAGCATTTGCATTCAAAGGCTTCAACTACGGTATTGATTTCACCGGCGGTACTATGATGCAGATCGAGATGGGCGAGAAAGTTGACATCGACGAAGTCAAGGAAACTATAGCTGACTTCGATCTTGATCCGACAATCGTATATGCAGGTGAGGGCAACTCACAGATAGTCATCAAGACCATCAAGGATCTCAAGTCTGCAGAACGTTCCGAAGTCATAAACAAGATAGCTGAGAAATACGGAGTTAAGGATGAAGATGTACTTGCATCCGAAGAGTTCGGACCTACAGTAGGAAAGGATCTCAGAACAAATGCTACAAAGTCGATCCTCATCGCTGCACTCTGCATGCTCATCTATATCAGATTCAGATTCAAGAACTGGCAGTACGGACTTGCAGCTGTTGCAGGACTTGCACATGACGTGCTTGTAGCTCTCTCGCTTTATGCAATATTCCGCATCACGATCAACAACCCGTTTATCGCCGGTATCCTCACCGTTGTAGGATATTCTATAAACGACACGATCGTAGTATTCGACCGTATTAGGGAGAATTCGAAGTTCTTCAAACGCAAACAGGGCGTACAGCTCATCGATACGAGCATCAACCAGACTCTTTCAAGGTCTCTCATGACATCGCTCACAACACTGCTCGTTATGATACCGCTGTTCATCATGGCATCATCGGAACTCAGATCGTTCCTCATCCCTCTGATGATCGGCGTGTTCACCGGAACATACTCATCAATTTTCCTCTGCAGCCCGGTATTCTATGAGCTGACAAAGAAAGAGGGTATTTCCAAATACGAAGACAACAAAGCAAAGGCTGACAAGCAGAGAAAGAAATCAGCCAAGAGAAGAGACGACGAAGGAATAAGACTTTAATAAATACTTAAACACTTTTATCGCAAATCAGGAGACGGAATGGCCGCACCTAAAGTAATCGATCTGTCAACTGAAAAGTTCATAAGGGATATGACCGAAATCAATCCGAAATACGATGATTCTGTCATTATCAAAGCATACGAAATTGCCCGCAAATTACATGACGGGCAATTTCGTAAGAGCGGAGAACCTTATATCATCCATCCGATAGCAGTAGCAAAGATACTGGCTCAGTTTGGCATGGATAATGAGACGGTCATTGCAGGACTCCTTCACGATGCGATAGAAGATACAGGTTATACAAGAGAGCAGCTTGCGCAAGACTTTGATGAAAAGATTGCAGACCTTGTCGAAGGTGTCACAAAGCTCACAAACATCAGCTATGATTCAAGTGAAGCAGCTCAGGCTGAAAACTTCCGTAAGATGTTTCTGGCCATGTCAAAAGACATAAGAGTACTTATTGTCAAGCTGGCAGACAGACTTCACAACATGCGCACTCTCGAGTATATGCCTACAAACAAACGTAC
>CACZGY010000100.1:0-8922 GCA_902780815.1 uncultured Eubacteriales bacterium | reverse complement strand
GATGAAGCCGGCATACAGCACGATGTAAAGGGAAGGTCCAAGCATCTTTACAGCATTTACCGGAAGATGATCGTCCAGCAGAAGCAGATAGATGAGATCTTCGATATCCTTGCCGTAAGAATTCTTGTATCCAGCGTTAAAGACTGTTATGCAGCACTTGGACTTGTTCATAACAGGTGGAAACCTATCCCCGGCAGATTCAAGGATTACATCGCGATGCCTAAGCCGAACATGTATCAGTCGATACATACGACCGTACTTGGAGACAACGGGGAGCCTTTTGAGATCCAGATAAGAACCTACGAGATGCACCGTATAGCAGAGTACGGTATCGCAGCACATTGGAAGTACAAAGAAGGAAAGGTATCAGGTGCTGTTGACGACAGCGAGCAGAAGCTGGCGTGGCTGAGGCAGGCTCTGGAGTGGCAGAAAGAAGCCGATGATTCGGTGGAATTTCTCAATACTGTAAAAGTAGACCTGTTTGATAATCAGGTATTTGTATTTACCCCGGGAGGCGATGTTATTGAACTCCCGGCCGAAAGCACTCCTCTTGATTTCGCATTCAAGATCCATACCGATATAGGAATCAGATGTGTCGGCGCAAAGGTCAACGGCAAGATGGTAACCATAGATCATCCTCTGCAGAACGGAGACATTGTTGAGATCGTCACTTCGGCAAACTCATCCGGTCCAAGCGTTGAATGGCTCAAGAAGTGTAAGACATCAGGAGCAAAAAACAAAATACGAAACTGGCTCAGAAAAGCTGATAAAGACAATGATGTCAGCAAGGGCCGTACAAACATAAACAATTACATAAAAAAGAAGGGTTATGATCCTGCACTGGTAACAAAGAATGCATACATTCTAAAGGCGGTAAAGGATTTCAATTGCAGCAGTGTAAACGAACTTTTCCTGCAGATCTCCAGAGGCGGAAGCACCGTATCTAAACTCGGTCAGAAGCTGATAGAGTACTATGAGGCTGACAACCAGATAAAGGAAAAAGAGCCTGAGCAGATCGAAGTCAAAAAGAAGCCTGTTACCAGATCATCAGGTCAGTCAGAGAACGGAATCATAGTTAAGGGTGCAGACAATCTTCTTATCAGACGAGCCACCTGCTGTAATCCTGTTCCGGGAGATTCTATTATAGGATACATTTCCAAAGGAAAAGGCATAACCGTACACAGAACAGACTGCGCAAATATCCGAAACATAAGAGAGGAAGACCGCGGCAGGCTTATCGAGGTGAACTGGGATTCACCTAACGAAAACAGAAAATACTACGCAGACATACAGGTCGTTTCAGAAGAACGAAAGGGCCTGTTCAAAGATATATCCAAGGTTTGCGATGACTACGATCTTGAAGTAGTCGGGCTGAACCTGACTCCGGGTGAACCCGGAACCACCAATACGCTGCTGACCGTAGAGATCACCGACATGCATCAGATTCAGAGACTGCTGACAGCTCTCAGACAGGTCGAAGGAGTGATCAAAGTCTTCAGGCCGCGATAAGGAGGACATCATGGGACTTGACATCAAATGCTATCCTGACGGGATATACGGTGAGAATACATATCTGATCACTGATGATGCTACCGGCTTCAAGGCAATAATAGATCCGGGATATTATGGTGTAGATGTAAGAATGGACATACAGAACAATGCATATCTGAAGTATGTTCTTCTCACACATGGTCATCATGATCATTTCTATGAAGCAAAGGAGTATGTGGAGGAATATACATCTGTCAGATTCGCAGCTCCTGAAAAGGACGTCGCGCTGATACATAGTTACCCTTATCCTTGTCCGGAACCTTCGATGCTTCTTAAAGACGGCGACGTAATAACATTGGGAGAAACTGAAATACGCGTTATCGAAACACCGGGACATACCGGCGGCGGCGTATGTTTCGCAACAGATAAAGAAATATTCACCGGAGACACATTGTTCAGACTCAGTGTAGGAAGAACTGATCTTCCTACAGGCAATTGGGAGGCACTTGTAAAGTCGATCAGTGAAAAGCTTTACACTCTGGATGAAAATCTTGTAGTTTATCCGGGGCACGGCGCACCTACGACTATTGGTTACGAAAAGAGGGCAAATCCGTTTGTATAGGTTCTATATAAATAAAACAGACGATGACTATCACTTTATGGAACTTGCCAGAGTGTTTCTTCCGGATGACAGCTTTGAGACGATTTCTTACAGCGGAAATCCTGTAGCGCATCTTATAGGTGACAACAGCTATTTTGTAAATGAAAAGGGAAGTAACGACCGGGAAGAGATAAAGAGGGAGTTCTACGGGCTTCTTTCACAAATTACGGGCATGGCACCTCCATGGGGAACTCTGACAGGAGTAAGGCCGCTGAAACCGGCACTGGAATTATGCCGTGAGACATCTGTCGGCTCCATGAAAAAAACGGTCATGGAAAAGTATCTGCTCAGTGAGCCGAAAGCATCACTTCTTGCAGATATAGCTGATTATCAGCTCTCATATGTAGGCGGTATTCCCTGGGAAAAGGCTTCGCTGTACATAGGCATACCATTCTGCCCGACAAGATGCGCATACTGCAGTTTCGCTTCCAATGTAGCTCCTGCAGAGGAACATGCTTTATATCTCGCAAACCTTCTTCGTGAAGTTTCATACACAGGACGTCTTGCAAAAGAAAACGGAACTGACCTTGAAAGCATTTATATTGGGGGAGGCACACCTACGACTCTCAGCAGCGGCCAGCTTGAAGAACTCATAGACGGTGTAGCTTCAGCATTTGGTATCGACCCTGCCTCTCTGGAATTTACCGTAGAAGCGGGGAGACCGGACACCATAACAAAAGAAAAACTTGATACGCTGAGAAAACTGGGAATATGCCGCATAAGCATAAACCCTCAGTCTATGAAAGATGATACTCTGAGGCTGATAGGACGCGACCACAGTGCTGATGACATACGTGAAGGATTCCGCATCGCGCGTGAAACAGGGTTTGAAGTAATAAATGCAGATCTTATCGCCGGGCTTCCGGAAGAAAATCTGAAAGATTTCGAATCCAGCCTCGGGGAAATGATAGATCTCGGTGCCGAAAACATCACTGTGCATACTCTGTCTGTAAAAAGGGGCTCGAGATTAAGGGAAAACGATCCAGCATACTTCAGGCATAATGCCGAAACAGTAAGTGCAATGCTCGATCTTTCCAGAGACATGCTTAGGTCCTCAGGCTACAGGCCATATTACATTTACAGACAGAAGCATCAGATAGGAGCACTGGAAAACGTTGGCTGGTGTCTTCCGGGAAAGCATTCGATCTACAACATACGCATTATGGAAGATAAGCAGACGGTGATCGGGCTCGGTGCCGGAGCTGTCGGAAAGGTTTATCATCCGGCGGAAGACAGGCTTGAGCGTATAGCCAACGTCAGCAATTACAGGATATACAGCGAGAGATTCGATGATATTATCTCCCGCAAGAACGAATATTATAAATGATCCGCACGAAAGGATAAAGAGATGGCAATGAAAGCGCCAAAAGGCACTAAAGACATGCTGCCGCAGGATGCATACAAGTGGCAGTACATAGAATCAGAGTGGGCAAAAATATGCTCTGAGTACGGCTTTAAGGAGATAAGGACTCCGGTTTTCGAATCTACAGATCTTTTTAACAGAGGAGTAGGTGATACTACAGACATCGTTCAGAAAGAAATGTACACCTTTGAAGACATGGGCGGCCGCAGTATAACCCTCAAGCCGGAGGGAACGTCACCGGCTGTAAGAGCTTTTATCGAAAGCAATCTCTATGCCGAGACACAGCCTACAAAGATTTTCTACGACACTCCTTGTTACAGATATGAAAAGCCGCAGGCAGGAAGACTCAGGGAATTCCACCAGTTTGGAATTGAAAATTTCGGTACTCCATCCATGATGGCGGATGCTGAGATAATCGCACTTGGTAATGATTTCCTTAATCGCATGGGAATTGAAGATATTGAGCTCCATATCTCCAGTGTCGGATGCAGAAAATGCAGACCGGTATACAGAAAAGTGCTGCAGGACTTCCTCAGACCTAAATATGACTGCCTCTGCGATACCTGCAAATCAAGATTTGAAAAAAACCCGATGAGAATACTTGACTGCAAGTCACCTGAAGACAAAGAAGCGGTCAAGGATGCACCTATGATGATCGATTATCTTTGCGAAGACTGCAGCAGGGATTTTGAAGCTCTTAAATCATACCTCGATGCAATGGGAATAAAATATGTAGTCGATCCTTCCATAGTAAGGGGCCTTGATTATTACACAAAAACAGCTTTCGAGTTTATAACTACAAAAATAGGCGCGCAGGGCACTGTCTGCGGAGGCGGAAGGTATGATCACCTTATCGAAGAAGTCGGCGGACCTGACATGCCGGGTGTAGGTTTCGGACTCGGAAAGGAAAGATTGCTCCTGCTCATGGATGCATGCGGCCACGATTTCGGAGCTGCTCCGGCGCCGCAGATATTCCTCGCATGGATAGGTGATGAAGCTAAATTATACGCCCTGAATCTCCTTCACGAATTAAGGGGAAAGGGAATCAGAGCGGACATGGATACAAAAGAACGTAATCTTAAAGGGCAGATGAAATATGCCAACAAACTGGGAGCCGAATTTACGGCTGTCATAGGAGGCGATGAAGTCGCAAGCGGAGAGATTACTCTCAAGAACATGTCTACATCAGAACAAACAAAAGTCAAGAGGGGAGATCTAGCAAATGCTTTATAAGAGAACTCATATGTGCGGTGAGCTCAGACTTGCCGATGAAGGAAAGAACGTTGTACTTAATGGCTGGGTAGCAAAGGCAAGAAGCCTTGGCGGTCTTGTCTTTGTAGATATACGTGATAAGACAGGAATCACACAGGTCACATTCAATGAGGATGCTCCTGCGGAAGTCCTTGAAGCAGCAAAAGGTCTCAGCCGTGAATACTGCATAGGCGTCAAGGGCGTTGTTAAGGAAAGAAGTTCAAAAAACCCTAACATTCCGACCGGAGAAATCGAAGTATTCGCAAGCGACCTGACAATCTATTCGACATCAGATACTCCGCCGATCTATATCAAGGACGATGATAACGTAAATGACGATCTGAGACTCAAGTACAGATATCTCGATCTCAGAAAGCAGAAGATGCAGAGAAACCTGACTTTCAGACATAAAGTAGTAAAGTGTACGCGCGACTATTTCGATGAGCAGGGATTTACGGAAGTTGAAACACCTATCCTCATAAAGCCTACTCCTGAAGGCGCAAGGGACTATATCGTTCCGAGCAGAATACACAACGGTTATTTCTACGCTCTTCCGCAGTCACCTCAGATGTTCAAGCAGCTTCTGATGGTGGGAGGCACGGACAGATACATCCCGCTAAGTGCTTCAGAGATGAAGACCTCAGAGCAGACAGACAGCCTGAGTTCACACAGATCGACCTCGAAATGTCGTTTGCAGGCGTAGATGATGTCATCGAAGTGCAGGAAGGCTTCATAAAGAGAGTCATGAAGGAAGTCAAGGGCGTGGACGTCCAGACTCCTTTCCCAAGACTGTCTTATGACGAAGCTATGGAAAGATACGGTTCCGACAAACCTGATACAAGATTCGGTATCGAACTCATCAAACTGAACGATGTCTTTGAGGGATGCGGATTCGAGCTGTTTACAAAGAATCTCGCTGAAGGCGGAGATATCAGAGGAATATGTGTACCGGGCGGAGCAGAGGAATTCTCCCGCAAGAAGATCGACAAGCTTACTAACGAAGTGAAGCACTACGGTGCGCACGGTCTCATCTGGATCAAGAATGACGGAGACTCGGTCTCGTCGTCGATAGGAAAGTACTTCAGTGAAGAAGAACTCAAGGCTGTCCTTGACAAGTGCGGTGCCGGAAGCGGCGATGCAGTTTTCATCGTAAGCGGAACTCCGAAGGTAACATACGATTCACTTGGCTTCCTCAGACGCAGGATTGCCGGCCTTAAGGATGAAGACGGCAACCTCAAGGCGATGCATCATCCGTTTACACAGCCTAAGCTCGACCAGCTTGACAAACTCGATACAGACATTCTCGGGCTCAAGGCAAATGCATATGATATCGTGCTCAACGGAGTTGAGCTCGGCGGCGGAAGTGTCAGAATACACGATAAAGACCTTCAGGCACGTATGTTCAAGGTGCTTGGTCTTACAGAAGAAGAGTGCCAGGAGAAGTTCGGCTTCCTGATAGAAGCATTCAAGTACGGAGCACCTCCTCATGCAGGACTTGCCTATGGACTTGACAGGCTTGTAATGCTGCTTCTGGGTGAAAAGAGCATCAGAGAAGTAATAGCCTTCCCTAAGAACCAGAATGCTGAATGTCCGGTATGCGAAGCACCGGCGCCTGCAGGGTCCGGACAGCTTGAAGAACTCGGCATCGAGCTCATAGAGGAATAATGGATAATAAAAAAAAGTACGGTATATACGGCGGCAGTTTTGACCCAATACACATTGGACATGTCGCTCTTGCCGACAGTGCGGTCAGAGAGTGCGGACTTGATAAACTTATTTTCATGCCCGCATTCATCTCCCCGTTCAAACAGGACAGGAGAGTAACTGACGGGCATGACAGATGCTGCATGATAGAAGCTGCAATGAAAGCTAACAGCGCTTTCTGTCTATCCCGGTATGAATTAAACAGAAAAGGAACTTCATACACGATAGAGACACTTAGGCACTGGAAAAAACTCCTTGACGGTGAGCTTTGCTTCATACTCGGATTCGATTCAGCTGTACAGGTGGATACCTGGTATGAGGGTGAAGAGATACTCAGAAACTATCATCTGATAACAGCAAGGCGCCCTGATACAGACTACATAAAAGGTTTAAAGGTACTTGAATCATTCCGTGAAAAATACGGTGCAAACATTACTGTTCTGGATATGCCTCCTGTCGATGCTTCATCTACGCAGATAAGAGATCTGATAAAAGAGGGCAGATCCATTACAGGCCTTGTGCCGCAGGGAGTAGAGGAATACATAATTGAGCATCATTTGTACAGATAGAAAAGCACTTGAAGAATTCATCAAAGCCAATCTTAAGGAGAGCAGGTACCAGCACTCTATGGGTGTGGAAGAGATGGCTGTCAGATTAGCCCGTTTACATGGAGGTGATATCGAAAAGGCAGCTTTCGCAGGAAGATATCACGATCTGGCGAAGAACTTCGATCAGGAAACGATGGATGCATATATCAGAAAATACGATCTTCCGGAAAAACTCATAGGAAATAATGCACTGGCACATTCAAAGGTGGGAGCTGCAATTCTGAAAAATGAGTTTGGCGTAACTGATGAGGAGATACTTGATTCAGTCCGTTATCACACAACCGCACATAAGGGCATGACACTTCTCGATGAACTGATCTTCGTAGCGGATGTGGTAGAAGACAACAGGACTTACAGCGATCTTGATTATTATCAGGATCTTGCATACAGAGATCTGGACCGGGCATGCCTGGAAATACTTGAATATACTATAGGGAGTCTTACTTCAAAAGGAAAAGAAATAGACAAGGACACGCTCGAAGCAAGGGATTGGGTTTTTAACAAAATAAAGGAGACAGAGAATGGAAAGTAAGGAAATTGCTCAGACAATAGCAGAGCTGATGAGCAGCAAAAAAGCAAAAGACGTAGTAATGATAGATATCGCAGAAAAATCATCGTTTGCAGATTACTTTGTTATCGCAACGGGTACATCCGACAGACAGCTCGGTGCTCTCGCAGATGATGTTGAAGATAAATTCGCTGAACTTGGAATTGAACCAAAGAGCAAGGACGGAAGACCGGATACCGGCTGGATACTTGTTGACGGCGGAGATGTTATTGTAAATATATTCACAAACGAAACCAGAGACAAGTATACGCTCGAAAAGATATGGAGCGACTGCGAATCCATACTGGTAGACTGATCAAGGAGTAATGTAATGCGCAACGACAGATACGATTTCACTTCAATAGAAGCCAAATGGCAGAAGATATGGGCTGAAGAAGATGCTTTCAGAACAGTTGAGGACGATTCTAAGGAAAAATACTATGTTCTCGAGATGTTCCCGTATCCTTCAGGCAAACTTCATATGGGACATGTAAGGAACTATTCAATCGGTGATGTCATAGCCAGATACAAAAAGATGGCAGGCTACAACGTGCTTCATCCTATGGGTTATGATTCATTCGGACTTCCGGCTGAAAATGCAGCCATCCAGCATAATGCCGAACCTGCAAAATGGACATTCGACAACATGGATGAGATGGACAGACAGCTCGCAAGCATGGGTCTCTCATATGACTGGGACCGCAAAGTCGCTACATGCACACCTGACTATTACAAGTGGACTCAGTGGCTTTTTATACAGTTTTATAAAAAGGGCCTGGCTTATAAGAAGGATAACCCGGTAAACTGGTGCCCAAGCTGCCAGACAGTACTTGCCAATGAACAGGTCGTCGACGGTAAGTGCGAGAGATGCAAAACAGAAGTCACAAAGAAGAATCTGTCTCAGTGGTATCTGAAGATCACGGATTATGCCGACAGACTGCTCGACAATCTTGATAAGCTCGAAGGATGGCCTGACAAGGTCAAGACCATGCAGCGCAACTGGATCGGAAAGAGCTACGGCGCAAATATAAACTTTGAAATAAAGGATTCAGATAAGGTTCTTGAAGTATTCACTACAAGAGCAGATACGCTTTTCGGTGCTACTTACATGGTAATGTCACCGGAGCATCCTTACGTCAATGAACTCGTAGCAGGACGTCCTGAAGAGTCCGCAGTAGAGGCTTATCAGGAAAAAGCCCGCCGCATGAGTGATATCGAAAGAACATCCACAAGCAACGAAAAGACAGGCGTATTCATCGGAAGATATGCAGTCAACCCTGTAAACGGCAAGGAGATC
>CACZGY010000099.1 GCA_902780815.1 uncultured Eubacteriales bacterium | reverse complement strand
CGAAACAATGGAATGGAACTTTAAAGATGGAATCCCTATCTACACTCAGATAATAGACGAGATGACCATGCGTATCGCGAGCAGCGCATACGCTCCCGGTGACAAACTGCCGTCGGTCAGAGATCTGGCGCTGGATGCCGGAGTCAATCCGAACACCATGCAGAGAGCTCTCGCCGAGCTGGAACGCAGGGGACTGGTCTATTCGGAGCGTACCAGTGGGAGATTTGTTACAAAGGAGGAAGCTGTGCTCAAGGATCTGCATGAGGAGCTTGCGAAGAAATACTTCGAGGAACTCACTGAGAAGCTTCGCAAGATAGGAATGGACGATAACGCAATCAAGACATCCGTAAACAAATGGATGAAAGAGATAAAGTAGAAAGGAGGCAGAGAGATGGCAAGAATAGAGATCAACAATCTTACAAAGAACTTCGGAGATCTTACGGCTCTTGACGATGTCACTGTCTCGCTGGAGCAGGGACAGATCGTAGGACTGCTCGGCCCAAACGGAAGCGGTAAGACTACACTTATAAAAATTCTGAACGGGCTCCTTCAGCCTACATCGGGCAGCGTTACCATCAACGGCAGCGCGCCTGGAGTCGAAACAAAGAAAGTGGTGGCGTATCTGCCGGACAGAAACGCGCTGCCGGACTACATGACAGCCTCGCAGCTGATGGACATCTACGAAGACTTCTTCGAAGACTTCGATCGCATGAAAGCCGAAGCGATGGTAGACGACCTCGGCATCAACAGAAAGCTGACGATGAAGAAGATGTCGAAGGGCACAAAAGAGAAACTGCAGCTCTGTCTGGTTATGGCAAGACAGGCTCAGGTATATCTGCTCGACGAGCCGATCGGCGGAGTCGACCCGGCAACGAGAGACTACATTCTCAGAACGATTATCTCGAACTACAACGAGAATGCGGTCGTGCTGATCTCGACCCACCTCATCGCAGATGTCGAGTCGGTGCTCGATGACGTAGTCTTCATCAAGGAAGGCAGAGTGGTCCTTCATAAGGCAGCGGATGAGATCCGCGAAGAGAAGGGTGAAAGCGTAGACAAGCTCTTCAGGGAGGTATTCAAATGTTAGGCAAACTTCTTAAATATGAGATCCCTGCAATGGGACGCAAGCTGCTGCCGCTGTACGCAGCTTGGGCTGCAACAGCGCTGCTGCTCGGACTGACTACACAGTCCGCAGAATCCAAGAACGAATTCATGGTGGTTATATCTGCGCTGCTCTACACAGCAATAGCGACGACCATCCTGGTGATGACCATAATCCTGATAGTCCAGAGATTCAGCAACAGCCTGCTGGGTGATGAGGCATACTTCAACCACGTGCTGCCGGTGAGCGTTGCAGAACACATCGGCAACAAAGCGATCTCTGCAACACTGTGTCTGCAACACTGTGGATCTTCGTGACTATAATGGTCGCGATGCTCACGGGAATCCTGATCGGAATCGGAGCTCTCATCGTTTCGGGAGAATTCATAAGCCTCAGGGAACTGATCCGGGGCTTCTACGAGATCGAACTGCCGAAGCACTTCGGCCTGTATGTAATCGAAGTGTTGCTTCTGGGGATCACAGGCATTGTAAAGACCATCATGCAGATTTACGCAGCGATTACGATCGGGCATCAGGTGCCGAACCGCACGACACTCGCATCGATTGGAGCATACATACTGATCATGATCTTCGAATCATCAGTCGGAAGAATAATGCTCCCGCTGTTC
This sequence comes from uncultured Eubacteriales bacterium, assembly GCA_902780815.1. GTDB lineage: Bacteria > Bacillota > Clostridia > Peptostreptococcales > Anaerovoracaceae > Crickella. The sequence goes on along the minus strand of CACZGY010000099.1, from coordinate 7,437 downwards.
ATCAATCTGGAGTACAGCGCAGACGGATTCGTGAACTTCAACAGAGTGTTCATACCGGGCTTCATTATGGCGGTGATCTTCTCGGTGATCTACTTCTTCATCTGCAAGTATCTGATGGAAAAAAGACTTAATCTGGCGTAAGTGTCGTCAGGAAGAGCGTTGCTCGTCAGCAACTAACTCAACCAAAATAATTTTGGGGCCGTCTAGTTAAGCGAGCAGACGGCTTTTTTGATTGTTATAGTTACACGAACTACCCGTCGGTCGAACGTTATCGTAACCTTCACCATCTCCGGTCCCTCCCTTCGAAAGATTCACCATGGCCTCACCTCCTAGACGTTAGAAGATGTAGCAAATAATTCTTCGGTTGAGCCAGCCGCGAGTCACTGCTTTCCTGACGCATTCAATTCTATCAACTGAGCGGGATTGGTCAATTTCAAAATACCGCATATAATCGCAACACTTTGCTACCTATGACTAACGGGGACAGTCCCCGTTTCTTACAGGAGTCTTCGGGCTCCTGTTCTGTCTGTGCCGGCATGTTTCATTAAGTATTCTTCGGCTCGCCATATTCACGCTTCATAGCGTCCATGGTGATCACCCACTGTTTTCCGAATTTGCAAACATCTACACCGTTTACAAGCTTTCCATAGGCTATAGCCTTACGTAGTGTGCTTTCGTTTAGCCCCCATAACTGGGTCGCATCCCCAAATGACATCAGATTGTCAAAAGGTGAATCGACCTGCACTCCGTTTTCATATAGTTCAGCGCACGATAAGTCTATTGTGTCATTCCAAACGATGCCGTAGCCACCTGTGTCAACAAAGACTTCATAAAAAAGCTCAGGTTCATTTAAAAAAGCCCTGAATGGGGTCAATCTCTTAAAAAGAGGTTTTACATCATATATCTTGGTTACACCTTCGGAAAACTGAACACTAAGTCTGTAATCAGGAAGAGGACTGACGCTTTTCACTTTATGAAACATAGAGCCTCCTTTCAAGCTTGGGTTCCATCCACTCCTGTAACAATGACAAGGCTTTGCCCGGAAGATATCCATCTATGATTGCGCCTGTTTCTATTTCAATCGAAGCGGCATTTTCCCCATAGATTGCATGTATATGCGGTGGATTATGTTCGGAGGGAAGGAAGTACATTCTTACTACGATTTCATAGAATCTGGAAATAGTTGGCATAATTTCTCCTATTCAATTATATCACGATACCGTGATATATCAATTGCTTGAATCATTATGACACAAAGGATTTGAAAAATCTGTACACATTTTGGAGTGGGAAAAATGCTGATTTTCATACTGTTAATTGATTAGAAGCACCAGAGCACAAATGGTGGTATAATTATTCCGTACAAACAGCAGGGGTATACGGAAAGGCGGTCGATCATGGACGATAAGATCAAGGAATTAAAGAAGATAATCGACGAGAGCAATAACATCGTATTCTTCGGCGGCGCGGGCGTGTCTACCGAGAGCGGCATCCCTGACTTCAGGAGCGCCAACGGCATCTACAATATGAACCTCGGCAGAACGGTCTCGCCTGAGGAGATGATATCCCACTCCTTCTACATGAGACACACCGAAGACTTCTATGAGTTCTACAAGGACAAGCTTATCTACGAGAATGCACAGCCAAACAACTGCCACAAAGCGCTGGCAGAGCTCGAGCGTCAGGGCAAAGTGAAAGCTGTTGTCACACAGAACATCGACGGTCTTCACCAGAAAGCCGGCAGCAAGGTGGTGTGGGAGCTCCACGGATCGACGCTGCGCAATTACTGTGAGAGATGCCATGCGTTCTACGGCGTAGAGAAGGTGCTGGAGTCGAAGGGTGTACCATATTGCGACAAGTGCGGCGGCAGGATCAAGCCGGATGTGGTGCTCTATGAAGAGGGCCTCGACAGTGACGTGATCGACGGAGCAGTCAGAGCCATACGCTCATCGTTTACCCGGCAGCGGGACTGATCCACTACTTCCATGGAAAGAAGCTGGTGCTGATCAATATGAGCGCAACAAGCGCAGACAGCAGAGCCAATCTGGTAATCCACGAAAAGATTGGCGAAGTATTCGCGCAGGTAATGGGATGGAAGTAAACGGCGAGGTAACGCATAAAGAGAAAGGTGTTAATACCGGAAGGCATGTATTGGGCATTATAGGCAATGTGCTTATGGTGCTCGTTCTTGCCGCGTGCCTGAGCCTGGTAATACCGAAAGCAATAGGCTATGACGCTTATGTTGTAGTCAGTGGCAGTATGGAGCCTAATATACCAGTGGGCAGCCTGGTCTATTCGCATAAAGAGGATCCGGCGTCGCTTCAGGCTGGAGACGTAATAGTATTCGTAGATCCGGCCCGCGGCTCTACCCCTATAACCCACAGAATAGTCTCAAACGACACGACCGCGGGCACTATCATCACCAAGGGCGACGCCAACAAGCACGAAGACTCAAACCCTGCGATATACGATAATGTGCTGGGTAAGGTGATGGTGCATATGCCGCGCATCGGGTTCATAGCTGCCATGCTTACTTCGAAACTGGGCAAGGTGATCACCGGTCTGCTACTTCTGGAAGCTTGGCTTCTGATAGAAATAAGCCGACGAAGCAAGAAAAAGATATAGTCTATATATTGGGTCTAAAAGCGATCCCCGGTCAATATGTGATAGGGGGGGTGTTTTTTGTTACAAATAGTCGCCAATTTACAACATGAAAAGCAGGTTTTATGTCAGAAAGGTTAAAAAAAACAATGAGAAACCTGCACATTTGTTGCGGTTTCCGGCTGATTGGGTGTAGAATGTAGCGGCAAACTAGGGGTAAAAGGCTAGGCGGCTTATGCATGGCTGGCTTTTTTACTGCAATTAAATAAGTTATAGGTTAAAGGGGTAATACCCGGAGGAAAAAGAAGGATGAAGAAGAACAGTACGTTCAAACGATTCCTCGCATTTCTGCTTTGCGCAGCAATGATAATCACCTACATGCCGAGCTCAGTGTATACACTGGCTAATGTGAATGAGGGTGGTCAGGAAGTAAGCGAGGAAGCGGCAGCACCGGCAACCGAGACCAAGGTTGAGGAGCCTTCAAAGGACGTTGAAACTCCTAAAGAGGAAACAAAGGAGGAAGCAGCACCTGAGAAGGAGGAGCCGGCGCAAACCGAACCTGCAAAGGACACTTCAGCAGAAGAATCTGCAAAAGCAGATGAGTCTTCAGAAGAAGCAGGACCGGCCGACGAACAGGCCGTAGAGCCTGAGCAGGGTGCAGAAGAGACGCTGGAGCCTGAAGAGGAGGTCGGCTATCCTGCACAGCATTTTGAAGAATCTACAGCAAGAATTGGTGGCGTTAATGTCATCGTTGATGCACCGGAGGGAGCATTCCCTGAAGGCACAACAATGAAGGTCAAAGACGTTACCGGCACTGATGCCGTTGATGCAGTCAAGGACCTCGGAGATAACATGAATGTTATCAAGGCTGTAGATGTCACATTCTACGATGCAAAGGGCAAAAAAATAGAGCCTAGGGAAGGCAGTGATGCACTTTCGGTCAGTTTTATTTCGTCCAAATTTGCTAAGAAGGATGATCTCTCAGTTGTTCATATTGATAATGACAACAAGGCTGAAAAACTTTCGGACGGAGTCGTTGAGAATAACGGAAAAGAAGTCGCATTCGAAGCAGACCAGTTCTCAATCTATGTTATTGTAGATGAGGAAGGCCAGCAGACATATCGTAGAACATATCAGTTCATTAATGAAGTTGACGCTGAAGGTAATACATCAGGCGAATACGAATTCCTGAACAAGGCTGGTGAAACGGTAACAAACCAGATTGTCAAGAATGGTGATGTTCTTGAGGATGTAGGTACACCTTACATTACAGGAAAGACTTTCCTTGGATGGTATGTTGTAACTGAAAGCAATGGCAAATACACCTATACCGACACCAAGGTTGAATTTGGTAGTGCGATATCAGAAATCAACGCAGATGAAACCGTATACGTTGCGCCTAAATACGAAGCGGTTTACTATGTGTCTTTCCATGAGACTGTTAAAGGCACTGCGGCTGCTGATGACATTATTCAGACCAAAAAGATTGTTGTTACAAGCGGTGAAGAGGCAGGAAAGTGTCTTATCAGCGATGTAATCGCACCACAGCTTGATGAATCACACCTCTTCTACGGATGGTATGTTGGAAATGAAGCTGAACCTCATGTTGTTTATGATAGTAACAACCAGATTCAGACCACTTATTTAGAAAATGTTAGTAGTGATCTGGAGTTGTACCCTTACTATGTTGAGGCGTACTGGCTGCGTTTTGTTGCCGGAGAAGTAGGAAGCGGAGCAAAATACGTAGAATCACAGTTTGTACTTGCGGATGCTGATCCGATTACAGCACTTCCTGTAACCACAAGAAAAGGCTATACATTTGATGGTTGGTATACAGGAAGCCAGGATGCTGAAGGAAAGATTACTTATGGCAATCAGGTAACTAACGGAACCGGAACTGTTATTAATCCTGCAAGTGGATTAACGCTTACTGAAGAAACCGTTCTTTACGGACATTGGTCTGCTAATACAGATGCTAAATATACAGTAGTATTCTGGAAGCAGAAGGTATCTGATGATAAGAATGCTGCAGCTGACGATAAGACTTATGACTACTGGAAAACTGAAGTAAGAGAAGGAACAACTGATCAAGCGGTAACATCAACTGACGATGATAAAACTCTATCAGTAACCGGTTTCCATTATGCAAAAACCGTACAGACCAGCGATACCATTAAGGCTAACGGCAGCACTATAATAAATGTTTACTATGACCGTGATCTGATGGCTGTAAACTTCTATTATAGTAGCGATCAGCCAGAAGGGGCGGTGCCAGCATATGATTATACGTCAACTGTATATAATGGTACTGATTATGCAGACTATTTGTATGAAAATGATTATGACATATATGGCGTTCTTCCTGATGGTACATATGTAAAACTGTCAAGAGGAGCAGACGAGCCAACTACAAGAGTATATTATACATACAATAGAAATTATAGAGACTACGAATATACAGAAACATTCTATACAAAAAGAGGCAATACCTATACCGCAACACAATATAACGGTAATAATTTACCTCCTGAAAATGATACAACTATATATTATACGCGTGAGATCGGAGGAGGCATTTTTAGTTCAGGGACTCACTATCAACTGACAAAACGCACTCAAACAGTTCACCATTATGGCTGGGTATATACAAATGCTGATGGCGAAGCTGTATCATATACAGGAGCAAAGTATACCAGAGAACAGAATAGTTCATATCCATACATGGTAACCTATACTGGCCTTTATGGACAGGAATTTGACCAGACACAGACATGGCCAGCAAGTCAGAAGTGGAATGAACAGTCTAATGGAAACGGAACAACTCAGACATTTTTGATAGGATTCACACAGGACAAGACTGTGTATAACCTTTATGATCAAGGGGAGTCTGGTTCATCTGTTATTTACCACTATAAGCAAGCATTAGATGGTAAGTATTATGAAACAGAAAATGAATACAGATTTACTGCACATGGAACCGGAGGAAGTTTCAATTTCTCGAAGAAATTCCCAGCATTTGAAGTGAACTCATATAACACGGGCAGTAATGGATATAATGAAAACGGTGGCTCCAATACAGATATGAGCGATAAACCGAACACTTATCCGCTGCATGTTTATCACATAAGACACAAGCATATAATAGACTACAAGGTAGATGGTGAAGTAAAGAAGACAGCTGAGGATATTTACTACGAGACTCCTCTAAAGCCATCTGAAACTGATGATCCACAGACACCTATTGATGAAACAACGTTAACAGATTATTCTACGTTCTACAATGCTCCGACTAAAGAGCACTACACCTTCACAGGTTGGTATGCTGATGAAAATTGCAATACGCCATTTAATTTCAACAGCACTATGCCAGATGCTGATGTTGTAGTATACGCAGGCTATGAACCTGAAGAATATCGTGTTGCAATAGACCCTGCTGGTGGTGTAATTACTTCTGACATAGGAGCTACTTACTTCAATATAGATTATGCTGAAGAGAATGGCGAAACTATCAGTGAGTATAAAATCCAGAGACCGTTTATAGAAGACCCTAATGGAACATATAAGTATGTTTATAAAGCAAGCGAGGATGATCCAGATGGTAATGATAAAGTCAGAACTGCAACATATGAACTTGCAGAAGAAGGTTATACAGGAACAAAGTACAGACAGATAGATCCTGCCAGCGACCCAACATATACATTAATTGGTTGGTATGTTGTTGATGAAAACGATCAAACTACATCTACACCTTATGAGTTCGGATCACCGGTTACTGCACCGATAAAGATTCGTGCGGTATGGCGTTTGGGCGGAAAATATCAGGTTGTATATAACCCAACTGACAAGAATAATGTCAGCGGAACATTTACCCAGAAGGATCCGGATGCAAACTTTGCGGATGGAGCAAAAATAGTTGTTCAAGAAGCTCCTAAATCGATCACACCTTCAAATTATGTCTTTGATGGTTGGGAAGTGGTAGATGCAAGTGGTAATAGCTTGGATGACAATGGAGGTAACTATTATCAGCCGGGAGACGAACTGACCCTTGATGCTGTAGCATGGGCAAATAACAAACTCGTACGTCTTCGGGCACATTACACTAAGGCAGAAGATTCTGATGATCCAGTTTCTGTAACAAAACTGATTTTCGATGCTAATGGAGGAACGCTTACAGAAGCACCGACTATCACTGACGAAAATGGAAATCAGTCAGTACCTGCTGTGGCTGGTAATAAGGCTACATATTCACATCTGCCGATTAACCAGAGCTATGATTTAAGCGATATTCAAGGCAATGTAACAAGGGAAGGTTTTGTATTAGCAGGCTGGAATACAAATAAGACCGCTGCAGATGCAGGAACTGTAGAGTTCAAACCAGACATTACAATTGGTGTTGATGAACTCCCAGACAAAGCGAACACTTTGTATGCGGTATGGAGCAGAGAACTCACCATTACAGTAAAGGACAAAACTGTCCCATATAATGGCAACGAACAGAGTGGCTACACAATAACAACAGCTACAGGAACTTCTGAAGCAACAGTTTCTGCAGAACAGTATACTGTTACGGGACTTGCAGAAGGTGATGTACTTACAGTAGCCGGCTACACACCATCAACTGGAACTAATGCAAATACATATAATAATGGAAGCTTTGATAATGCGACCTTTACCATAACCAGGAACGGCGAAGATGTAACTTCACTGTATGCAATTAACGAAAAGAACCCTGGTAAGCTGGAGATCACCAAGGCATCCATGACAGTGACCGTAACAGGACACACAGACAGCAAGACATACAACGGAAGCGAGCAGAAGGTCGAAGGATATGACCTG
>CACZGY010000098.1 GCA_902780815.1 uncultured Eubacteriales bacterium | reverse complement strand
AAGAAGCATAGTTTATAGTCCAATATCTCCCTGATCTTTTTATCTGGTGAAATACGGTGCGTATTTTGCCGCGAGTTTGACTGACTCGATCATGCTGACTGCACTTGCGATCCCTTTGCCCGCGATATCGAATGCTGTTCCGTGGTCTACAGAGGTGCGCAGTATAGGCATGCTGTTTGTGATCGCGATAGTGCGGTCAAAGTCGAGTGTCTTTGCCGCGATGTGGCCCTGGTCATGATACAGTGACAGAACGGAGTTATATCTGCCAAGTGCCGCCTGATGGAATACCGAGTCGGCAGACACAGGACCCTCTACATTATATCCTCTTGCCTTGAGTTCTTCTACAGCAGGTGCAATCTCATTGACCTCTTCCCAGCCGAAGAGTCCGTGCTCTCCGGAGTGAGGGTTGAGTCCTGCTACTGCCATGGTTCCGTCTGTGACTCCCAGTCTTGCAAGAGCTTCCGTGCACCTTTCCACATAGTCGATGATGCGCTCCTTTGTGATCATGCCGACCATGTCGCGCAGTGAAACGTGTCTTGTAAGGAAGAATATTCTCATCCCGTTTGTCTCGAACATGGTCAGCGGATCATTGGTGTTTGTCAGCGCTGCGAAGATCTCAGTATGACCAATGAAATCTACTCCTGCAGCCCGTATGGCTTCTTTGTTTATAGGAGCTGTCGATATCGCATCGGCTTTGCCTTCGAGCGTGAGCTGTATGCCTTTTTCGATATACTCATATGCCGCTTTTCCGCACATCGCACTTACCTTGCCGTACTCGAAAGCAGTCATATCGACATTGTGCAAATCGATTATATTGAGCACTCCCTCACTGTAATCGCCGTCAGCAGGATCCTCCACGTCATTGATCTTAAGATCGACTCCGGTGACCTTTGCCGCCTGTTCTGCAGCTCCGGCATCACCGATTACGATACAATCAGCCTTTTCAAAGACTTCCGGGTCGGCGACAGTTTTGACAACGATCTCCGGACCGATCCCTGCAGGATCACCGAAGGTCACTGCAATAAGCGGTTTTTTCATTTGCTTTGCCTCCTATCAAAAAACTGTTGGCTTTATAAAGCCAGCAGTTTTTGTTATTTCCGAAGCTGTGATCCCTTTTAGAACCAGATGTCTTCGATCTCGTTGATGCGGCGAAGGTGCTTGCCTGCCTCGAAGTCTGTTGTCATCCATGTATCGATGATATCGAAGGCGAGTTCCTGGCTGATCATGCGCGCGCCCATGCAGACAACATTTGCGTTGTTGTGGCGTCTGCACATCTCTGCCATCTCTACAGATGTGCAGAGTGCGGCTCTGATGCCAGGCACCTTGTTGCAGGCGATGCTGATTCCGATTCCGGAGCCGCACACGGCGATGCCGCGCTCGGCCTCGCCGGACGCCACCGTGCGTCCTACAGCGTGTCCGTACTTCGGATAGTCTACCGACTCCGTCGAGTCGCATCCGACATCGATTACTTCATGGCCTTCGCCGATCAGCTTTGCCTTGATTGCTTCCTTTAATTCATATGCCGCGTGGTCGCAGCCGACTACGATCTTCATAGTTATGTCCTCCGTGATAATTACTTTGTTCCGAAGATCCTGTCGCCTGCATCTCCCAGTCCCGGTACGATGTAAGCGTTCTCATTGAGATGATCATCCTTTGCAGCTATAAAGATGTCTACATCAGGATGCTTCGAGGTGAGCGCCTCGATGCCTTCAGGTGCAGCGATGAGGAACATCAGTGCGATATCCTTCGCGCCTTTTGCCTTAACAAAGTCAACAGCGGCGATAGCGCTTCCGCCTGTAGCAAGCATAGGGTCCACGATGATGATTTTTCTCTGGTCGATATCTTCTGGCAGTTTGCAGTAGTATTCCACAGGCTCGTGTGTCTCAGGGTCTCTGTAAAGACCAACATGTCCGACTCTTGCACTCGGGATTATCTCCAGCATTCCGTCAACGAAGCCGAGTCCCGCTCTGAGAATAGGCACTATAGCAAGCTTTTTGCCTGCCAGGATCGGAACTCTTGCAGGGCAGATCGGAGTCTCTATCTCTACCTCTTTTGTAGGGAGATCTCTGGTGATCTCGTAGGTCATCAGCATTGCGACCTCGCGCGCCAGATCTCTGAATTCCTTGCTTGCTGTGTTCTTATCTCTCATCAGTGAAACCTTGTGCTGAATAAGAGGGTGATCAAAAATCATTACTTTACCCATTTCTTACCTCCCTGAGTGTAATAAAATTATGATTGTTGTTAATATTTTACGAAAACGCCCCGTTTTCCCTTGATTAGCTTACTTAACCACGTCATATCCCGCGCTCTTGAGCATACGGTTCATGACACTGAAGCCGAAGCCCTTTTCCTCGAGCGTCCTGATGAGAACGAGGTCATAACCCTGTCTGTCGAGCTCGCGGAGCTCAGCAAAGAGCTTGTGCGCGGCCTTGCCCGGATCATTGTCGTAGTCGAGCAGGGCGACCTTCAGGCCTTTTTCTCTGGCCTCAAGGCCAAGCCTCAGCACCTTGCTGCGAAACTCATTATCGTCTCCTTCGATAAGCCTCACGGTCGCTTTAGGCGAATAGTGTGTATATTTCATTCCCGGAGACTTTGGCTTGAATCCCGTATCGGCGACTCCATTCTCAGGATCTGCTACAGCTGCAGGTTTTTCAAGCAGTGAGTTGTCATAAAGCACCGCTCTCCTGAGTATGCTTTCGAGCTTCTCTTTCGTTACCGCTCCGGGTCTGAGGATATATGGCTTTTCTCCGGTAAGGTCGACTACTGTGGATTCGATGCCCACATCACACTGCTCTCCCATGATTACGGCATTGATGCGTCCGTCCATGTCTTCGAGCACATCATATGCCGTGGTAGGACTCGGTCTTCCGGAAAGGTTAGCGCTCGGAGCAGCAATAGGTCTCCCCGTAAGTTTTATGAGTCTCCTGGCTGTCGGGTTCGAAGGCATGCGCACGGCTACCGTATCCAGGCCCCCGGTGGTCACATCAGGCACGATGTCAGACTTTTTGAATATAAGGGTCAGCGGTCCCGGCCACAGGTTGATCATCAGCCTGGATGCATCATCACTGAGGCCTTTCACGCCTCCGTCAATGAGCGCGTAAAGATCTGTAGCATTGGCAATGTGGACTATCATCGGATTATCTGACGGACGTCCTTTTGCCCTATATACAGAAGCGACGGCCTCTGCATCAAGGGCATTTGCCCCGAGCCCGTAGACCGTCTCCGTTGGAAAAGCAACAAGGCCTCCGGCTCTGATAATTTCGCCGGCAAGCTTAAGATCGTTTTCTCTTGTGCTCAATCTCAAAGTTTCCATTTATTCCTGTATTATTACTCTGCTTTGTCTGATCCTGAGGTCCGATGTCTGCTCCGCGACTGTCCTGCAGTAGTTGAGCGTATCTGTTATTTTATCTGCCAGCTTCTCTATTTTAAGCCTGTACTCAAGAGTTTTAGGTCTTGTGTGCAGCGTGACCGCGTCTTCTCCCACATCCACATGCAGGATCGATTCATGAAGGCCGAACTCAACAATGCTTACTTCTTCTGTTGGTGTCTTATCTCCAAAAAGAAGTATCGGATTGCGGTCGGACGCCACATCGATCTCATCTGCAAGCCGCATGACAGCGGACAGATATGCTGTCCTGATAATAGCGTCACCGGCCTGTATGTCACCGAACTCGCTGCGGTCAAGAAGATCTGTCTTTCTGTGTCCGCGGGAAACCTGAATTATTGCTCTGGTCATCTCGGCGGATGGAATGTCAAAAAGCTTCGAGTACTTGCGTATAAAAAGCCCGCTGTATTCATTATGGAAGTCGCGGACTATCGCCGCGTCATTCTCTTTGTTGTGATTATCAAAGTAATCCCCGAAGTCCAGCTCTTTTGAGAACTCCGTAAATTCTCTGTCGCTGATTCCCATGCCGATATCATGGAGATAACAGGCCATGATCAGTACATAGCATTCCTCGGGGTATAGCTTCCTTATCTGGTCGTCTCCGATCAGTCTGTTGCAGTAGTCAAGAACATTCATGCTGTGAAGGAATGAGTGGTCGGTGAATTCCGGGAATCGTGTCAGATACTTTGAAAGCATAGTCTGAAGCACAAAAACGCTCTCCGCTGCTCTTCTGTGGAGATCCTTGGATTCATCTCTCAGTTTTCTTTCAAGCAGATAATTCTCCACTAGCCGAAATCCTTCATCTTGGCTGCCTGATCGGCAGTAATAAGTCCGTCGATAGCCTCGTCGATATCTCCGTCGAGGAACTGGTCTAGCTTATACATGGTAAGATTGATGCGGTGATCCGTAATACGTCCCTGCGGGAAGTTGTATGTGCGGATACGCTCTGAGCGGTCGCCCGATCCGACCTGGCTTCTTCTGTCAGCCGAGATCTTGTCATTCTGCTCCTGCACCATCTTATCGTAAAGTCTGGCTTTGAGGACTCTCATGGCCTTTTCTCTGTTCTGGATCTGTGACTTCTCATCCTGGCATGTAACAACAATGCCTGTAGGCAGGTGAGTCATGCGGACAGCGGAGTCTGTTGTATTTACGCACTGACCGCCGTTGCCGGATGCTCTGTAAACATCTACCTTGACGTCGTTCGGATTGATCTCTACCTCTACGTCATCGACTTCAGGAAGAACGGCAACAGTAGCCGCCGAAGTGTGGATACGGCCGGAAGATTCAGTCTCAGGCACTCTCTGCACTCTGTGTACTCCCGATTCGAATTTGAGTCTCGAGTATGCGCCGCGCCCCTTGATCATTACGACAGCTTCCTTGATGCCGCCGATTCCGGTATCGCTTATTTCGATGATCTCGGCCTTCCAGTGACGGCGCTCAGCGTATCTGAGATACATTCTCAGCAGGTCGTTGCCGAAGAGGGCAGCTTCCTCGCCGCCTGTGCCGGCTCTGATCTCAAGGATAACGTTCTTGTCATCGTTAGGGTCCTTAGGGAGGAGCAGGATCTTCAGCTCTTCCTGAGCTTTTTCCATCTTCTCCTCGAGCTCCTTGGCTTCTTCCTTGGCCATCTCCCGCATTTCTTCATCGTCTTCGAGATCGATGAGCTCTCTGGCATCTGCAAGATCGCTCTGCATCTTGCGATAGCTCTCGTAAGCCCTTACGACCGGCTCGATCTCAGCCATTTCCTTCATGTGCTTCTGCCATGTCTTCTGGTCGGCGATGACAGCAGGATCAGCTACTTTCTCTGCGAGCTCATTATATTTTTCAGTAATAAAGTCTAATTTATCAAACATATATAAATACCTCTTTCTGTACGCAAAATAGATAACGGATTCTTATTGCAGTCCGCTATCGTCCTTCAAGTATTCTGCGTCCAGTTCTGTCGGTCATTGCTTTCTCCTTTTAAATCTTAACCAATTAATTATATCAAAAATGCTGCGCCAATACAGCCAGTGATCAATGAATGCATGAAAAAAGCCCTGACTCCCTATGAAGTCCGGGCTTGATGTTGCCTATTACTTCAGGCCGTACTTGTTCTTGAACTTCTCTAC
>CACZGY010000097.1 GCA_902780815.1 uncultured Eubacteriales bacterium | reverse complement strand
AGGCTTCCCGTTTACTGTTACTGAAGCTGTGCCTTTCATACCGCCTGCTGCGTTTTCTACGCTTATGCGGTAAGTTGATCCGCGGAATCTGCGCACACATCTGAATGAATCGATTCCGTCAGGAAGGCAAGGATCGACGCGAAGCCCGTCAAGCTCAGGTCTGATCCCCAGTATGTATTGGCTGACAGCTACAAATGACCATGCTGCCGTGCCGGTGAGCCAGCTGTTTTTACCTTCGCCATGCGTTGCAGCATCTCTGCCTGCGATCATCTGGCAGTAGGCATATGGCTCTGTGCGATGTATCTCGCTTATATCTTCGAGGAACACCGGGTTTGTCCTGCGGTATATATCAAAGGCACGGCTGCCGTGTCCGAGCATTGCTTCAGAGATCACTATCCATGGGTTGCAGTGACAGAATATGCCTGCATTTTCTTTATAGCCCGGCGGATACGATGTGATCTCACCAAGTTCAAGATGGTATTCTGTATAAGCAGGCTGGTGCACCATTATTCCGTATCTGGTATCCAGATGCTTTTCTACACTTTTCAGAGCTTTTTCCGCCTCGCCGGTATCTATTCCTATACCTGCCATTACGCACATGCCCTGAGGTTCTATGAATATGCGGCCTTCCTTGCAGCTTTTGCTGCCGACAGGTGAGCCGAAAGCGTCATATGCACGCCTGAACCATTCACCGTCCCATCCTGCGTCCAGTATGGAAGCACGCATCTTGCCAACTTTACTTAATATATTTTCGGCCTCTGCCTCGCAGCCGATATGTGAGAGTATGTCGGCAAATTCAACACCGTATTTTACATACATACCGGCGATGAATACACTTTCTGCGACCGGACCCTCACTTGGGCCGGTGATCTGGAAGCTTTCACCCGGATGCTCTGAGAAGCAGTTGAGATTGAGACAGTCATTCCAGTCTGCCCGTCCTATGAGCGGAAGGGAATGAGGCCCCAGGTGGGTCGTTGTATAGCTGAAGCTCTTTCTGAGGTGATCCAGAAGAGATGCTTTGTCATTTTCATTGCTGTCGTAGGTGCACTCCTCATCGAGTATGCTGAAATCCCCGGTCTCCCTGATGTATGCGGAAACACCGGCGATCAGCCAGAGCGGGTCGTCGTTGAAACCGCTTCCTACGGCCATGTTGCCGCGCTTTGTCAGCGGCTGATACTGATGATAAGTGCTGCCGTCAGGGAACTGCGTGCTGGCAATGTCGATTATCCTTTCACGCGCTCTTTCCGGTATGAGATGTACGAATCCGAGAAGATCCTGACACGAATCGCGGAATCCCATTCCGCGTCCGAGTCCGCTTTCATAATAGCTGGCAGACCGGCTCATATTGAACGTTACCATGCACTGGTACTGGTTCCAGATATTGACGGATCTGTCGAGCTGTTCATCTCCGGTGGACACCTTATAACTTGAAAGAAGATCCTTCCAGTAAGTCCGGAGCTCATGAAGTGCGGCGTCGAACTGTTCCTGTTTACTGAACATGGAAATAAGTCTTTCCGCGGGATCTTTGTTGATCACTCCCGGAGCTGAGAATTTCTTAGAATATGGATTCTCACAGTATCCAAGTATGAAGATGCAGGAGAAGATCTTGCCGGGAGCAAGAGATATCTTCAGATGGTGGCTTCCTACCGGAGCCCATCCGTGGGCAATACTGTTGTAACTGACTCCGGCCTCAACAGCGCGAGGCTTGTCTGCTCCGTTGTATATACCGACGAACTCGTCGCGGCTTGTATCGAAACCGCAGATATCCTCATTTACATGGAACATAGCGTAGTGGTTTCTGCGCTCGCGGTATTCTGTCTTGTGGTAAATTGTGTTTCCCTCGACTTCAACTTCACCTATGGAGAAGTTCCTCTGGAAGTTTGAGGCATCATCCTGCGCATCCCATAAACAGAACTCAACATAACTGTACAGATCGATCGCCTTTGTTTCAGAAGAGCGGTTCATCATGGTGATCCTGGTGAGTTCACAGTTCTCATGAAGAGGAACGAATACTTCCTGAACAACATCAAGGCTGTTCTTTGAGCTTTCAAATACAGTGTAGCCAAGACCGTGTCTGCATCTGTACGAATCAAGAGGGGCTTTTACAGGCTGCCAGCCCGGATTCCAGATGCTGCTTCCATCTTTTATATAGAAGTAGTGTCCGCTGCAGTCCATCGGGCTGTTGTTGTAGCGATAGCGGGTGAGCCTCATCAGCTTTGCATCCTTATAGAAGCAATAGCCTCCTGATGTATTTGATATCAGCCTGAAGAAATCCTGTGATCCGAGGTAATTGATCCACGGAAGGGGAGTCTCGGGTGATGTGATTACATATTCATTATTTATATCGTCGAAAAAACCGAATTTCATATAGCGCTCCCTCGTTAGCGAATACGTTTTCGTTAAGTTAGAACTATTATATGGGTAAAGAGAACGATTTGTAAAGAAAAAATTGAAAAAAGCCTGAAAAAAGATATAATAAGAGAAACAAAAGTGCAGCATACAGCGAAAATTACGAAATTTTTCAAAAATAGTATTGACGAAAACGTTTTAGTGAATTACAATGAGGCCACGAAAACGTATTCGCACGCTTTCGCAGAAATGCTGCAGAAAGGAATAATCTGAAATGGTCACAATAAAAGATATCTCCAGAGAATGCGGCGTTTCCCCGGCTACTGTTTCAAAGGCGCTCAACGGTTACGATGAAATAAGCCCCGAAACAGTCGAGCTGGTCAAGCAGACAGCACGTAAGCTCAATTACATGCCTAATGCTGCGGCCAGACTGCTTAAGACAAACAGATCACATAACATAGGCGTTCTGTTTGTTGATGACACCATGAGCGGTCTGACACACGAGTTCTTCTCACGAATCCTTAACAGCGTGAAGGAGGAGGCCGAGGCGAACGGATACGACATCACATTTATCAGCAACAATATTGGTAAACAGAAGATGTCGTTCCTTCAGCACTGCAGATACAGAAACTGCGACGGCGTCGTGATAGCCAGCGTGGACTTCCAGAACCCTGAAGTCCTCGAACTTGTGAAGAGTGAATATCCGGTCGTGACCATCGACTATTCGTTCGACAATTCGAGCTCTATAGTTTCGGATAACCAGGAAGGATCGTACAGACTTGCATCCTACCTGGCCGAACAGGGACACAGGAGGATAGCGTTTATACACGGCGAACGCACACTGGTAACGCAGAAGCGTATCAGAGGTTTCAACCGTGCCATGAAAGAATATGGCATAGAGACACCTACTGAATACCTCGTCGAAGCCAGATATCACGATGCTGAATCAGTCAGGAGGGCAACAGCACAGCTGCTGGATCTCGAAGTTCCTCCGACAGCGATCATGTATCCTGACGATTTCTCCTTCATAGGCGGGCAGACTGAGATAGTTGAAAGAGGACTGAACATACCTGAAGACATAAGTGTCTGCGGATATGACGGCATCAATCTTTCAAGGATCCTCAATCCTCAGCTCACCACCTGGTTCCAGGACGCTGACAGGATCGGAAAAGAATCGGTTCGCAAACTTGTGGAATCGATCGAGGGTACAAGTGTAGCCGAACAGATCATGGTGTCGGGGAAGTTTCTTAGCGGAAACAGTGTCAGGAAGTGGGACGGTAAGTGAGCCCGCACATTATTTCAAGGAGGATAACTATGAAAAAGGGATTTAAAGCAGTCCTGAGTATCGCACTCGCAGCAGCAATGATGTTCGGAATGACAGCATGCGGCGGCGGAAGCAGCGATGGAGGAGATGCCGCTGAGGCTGGCAAGGTACTCAATGTCTGGTGCTGGAACGACGAATTCCAGACACGCTTCAACGACTATTATCCGGAAGTCGCTGAGGTCGCAGAGGACGGATCCACAACTACTCTGAAAGACGGAACAGTAGTTAACTGGATCATCGAGCCAAACGAAGGCAATAACTATCAGAACAAGCTTGATGAAGCACTGCTCGCTCAGGAGAGCGCTGATGCTGACAGCAAGGTAGACATGTTCCTCGTAGAGGCTGACTACGCAAGAAAGTACACAAACTCTGATGCAACAATGAAAGTTGCTGACCTTCCTGGAGTACTCGATGCAACAGCTGATCAGTATGATTACACTAAAGAAGTAGTTTCCGATGCTGACGGTAACGTAAAGGGAGTTTCCTGGCAGGCCTGCCCGGGACTGATCGCTTACAGACGTTCCATTGCTAAGGAAGTACTTGGATCCGATGATCCTGAAGTTGTTCAGGAAGCTCTCGCTGACTGGGACAAGTTCGCAGAGACAGCTCAGAAGATGCAGGATGCCGGATACAAGATGCTCTCCGGATACGATGACACATTCAGACCTTTCTACAACAATGACGCAGCTCCTTTCGTAGAGGATGGAAAGACCCTGAACATTGATAAGAACATCATGGAATGGGTCAAGATGACAAAGGATTACACAGATAAGGGCTGGAACAACAAGACTTCTCTCTGGGCTGCAGAGTGGTCTGCTGATCAGGGTAAAGACGCAAAGGTATTCTGCCTGCCGGCATGCACATGGGAGATCGACTTCGTTATGACAGGCAATGCTGACCCGGACGGAACACAGGATCCTGAGAAGAGCGCATGGGGCGACTATGCAGTATGCGTAGGACCTGTATCCTGGTGCTGGGGCGGTACATGGGTAACCGCTGCAACAGGAACAGACAACATAGACCTCATTGCAGACATCATGATCAAGATGACAACTGATGCAGACATCCTGAACAAGATCGCAGTAGAGAAGGGTGACTTCGTCAATAGCAAGTCTGTAATCGCAGACCTCGCTGCAAACTATGAAGGAAACTCCTTCCTTGGCGGACAGAACCACTATGCTCTGCTCTCCGATTCTGCAGCTGGCCTGAGCCTGAAGATCGCTTCACCATATGACCAGGGCGTTATCGAGAAGATGCAGAACTCCATGAAGGATTACTTCGATGGCAACGTTGATCTCGACGGAGCTAAGGCTAACTTCGAGACTGCTATCAAGGAAATATATCCAGAGATCGAAACAGTTAACTGGCCGGAATAATTTCAGCCATGCTTAATGGGGGTGGCCGGCAGGTCACCCCTTAAATTTTAGAAAAACAGATCCCCGACCCAGGAGGTCAACATGTCTAAGAAAAACAAATCCGAAATAAAAGGAATAAGCTATGCAAAATGGGGGTACATATTTATTGCACCTTTCTTCATAGCTTTTATCATATTCCAGCTCATTCCGCTGGTTCAGACGATTTACTACAGCTTCTTTGAGTATTATCGTTCCGGACTGACCATCATAGGGCCTAATCCGGTTGGATTGGACAATTACAAGGAGCTCATGCAGAGCGACTTTCTTAAATATGCCGGCAATACAGTCATACTGTGGCTGGCGGGATTCATCCCACAGATAATCATATCGCTGCTTCTCGCTGCATGGTTTACAGATGTAAGGCTGAGGATAAAAGGCAAGCAGTTCTTCAAGGTTGTCATTTACATGCCTAACCTTATCATGGCATCTGCCTTCGCCATGCTGTTCTTCGCCCTGTTTTCAGAGAACGGGCCTGT
>CACZGY010000096.1 GCA_902780815.1 uncultured Eubacteriales bacterium | reverse complement strand
TCGAGTATCAGCAGATATGCTGCCGCAAGACCTAGTGTAACAAAGCACATCGCAGGGCTCTTTGCAGCGAGTCCCACAAGTATGAGCACCGGTGCTCCGAGCAGAATGCCAAAGCTGGATCCCACTACCAGATTGTTTGCTGCAGGGGTCTCGAGCTGAGGATCGATCTCACGCAGGAGCAGCACGCCCGAGCTTATGGTTCCGGTCAGCATGCCGTACATTGAGATAAGTCCCTCGTAGTAGTAATCGCCATAAACCGCCTTGCATACCCAGCGTAGATGGAACCACGTCACAATGGTTCCTGCAACGACGAGCAGCACAAACGGCAGCACGAGTCCGCGGATGTCTTCTATATCTATACATCCTATACCTGCAACGATCATGATGTCGAAGAACGCTCCGGAGAGACGGTTGAGCAGGTAGTTGTCCTGATAGCGCCTCTTGATGGATCCTTTCTTTCTGAGCTTCTCAAGGATGACTCTGAGGAGAATGGCAAGGGCAGAGCCGATAATGAAATTGAATCCCCAGAGCAGGGTGTTGACTGTGCCTGCAAGTCCCTCGCTGAGCTTTGCGATACCGCCTGTGATGCCTGCAGTCACAACATAAGTTGCAAGGTATACGATGACTATCATCGCGAGCTGCACGCTGAGCTTATCGATCGATTCTGCAACATCATTGCTTTCAGCGTCTCCAAGGTGGTCGTCACGAAGGACGGTTATGCTGTTTACATCAGATATTTTAAGCTCACCTGACTTGCGCAGAAGGTTCAGGATTATAACACCTACAAGGCAGGCCACTATGTAGCCGGCGGCTGCAATCGAAAGGCCGAAGCTGTGTCCGCCATCAAAACCGAGAGACTGGTAGCTCGCTCCGATGTTGTTTGCCTGGCCGGGGCCCTGACCGAATCCCATAGGGAGCAGGAGCCCTGCAGCCCTGAACATGTCCGGCATAACGGTGAGCGCGAGGCCTATAGTAATGATGAGGCCTGTGACGCCCTGTATCATATATGTGCTGACTATTACAGCGCCCGAGCGGAATCCGACCTTGCTTTCGTCTCCCGC
This sequence comes from uncultured Eubacteriales bacterium, assembly GCA_902780815.1. Lineage (GTDB taxonomy): Bacteria > Bacillota > Clostridia > Peptostreptococcales > Anaerovoracaceae > Crickella. The sequence continues at coordinate 4,519 of CACZGY010000096.1, read as the reverse complement.
TTCTCTCTGAACAGGGTTTCGCAGGCTCATTGCGATGAAGCCGAGCGCGATCCCGTGATAGGTGAGGGCGGAAAGCAGGTTTTCATCAAGCGTGACCAGCCCAATCTCCTTGGCAATCAGGAGGATGAAGCCTCCGAGGACCGCTACAGGAAGCATGGTCTTGCGTATAGGTTTGATGGTCTGCCTGAGACAGATAGCGATCAGGATCACAGCGGCGATATACCCCATCTGTATGATCACATTCCACAGTGCGTGATTGGCTGCTGAATAATCCAATTCTTACTCCTTAAACAGTAATTCTCTTGCAACAACGTATTTTTTCATATTTGCTCTGCTCTTTTTATCAGATAGAAGTTCATAATAACCGCTACTGTCGCTGAAAACGATGCGGTCTGCGAGAACCATAGTCATATTGGAAAGGTCCTCAAGGCAGAATGAGCAGTCACCGATGTTGAGTATAAACTTTCCGTCTGAGAAACACAATGTGAGTTTTCCGCGCGCGGCCTCTTCATCGCTGTGCCCGTCTTCGATGCGATGAAGCACGACTCCGTCGTCGGTGAAGACCACGTCTTCACCGGACGCGCGCTGCAGGCCCTCCATACGCTCCTCGATCTTTTTTCTGTCGGATCCTTCCCATTCTGCAACGGTTTCAAAAGGTCCTCCCGCTTCAAAGAAACCGGTATCTTCCATGCGTATTTTAAAACCGCAGCTGCAGCCTATGCTGTCGCCCTGTGAATTCAGCCTGCCGAAGGATCCGCACGCAGGGCAGGTGAACACAAATCTTTCAAGGCCGTCAGCATTTCCGCCTTTTTTACATTTATATCTGACCGGTCCGTCAGGACGTGACTTTTGCCACTCCCAGATGTCAAAGGAAAGGTCTTTTGCTATCAGCTGTTCGACCTCTTCATCAGTCATATTCCTTAGCTCCTCCGGACTGTAAACTCCGGCCGGCCGGCCGTAGACTTTTCCTTTGCGCGTACTCAGCGACCAGCGTGGCGCCGAAAGATACGCCCCCTCAAGCAAATAAGTCACCAGAGTGGCGCCGCTGCCCTTTACCAGCTTGCCTGTATACGGCATCACCGGATACGGCCGGCCGTTCCACGTCTGTTCACCTTCAACGGCAAGGAAAACGGACTCGCCTTTCTTCATCCGCTTCATAGCGATCAGCGCTGTACGGCTGCCTCTGGCGCCTTTTCGGTGCGGAATGAACGAAATATTTTTTTCAAGGAATGGGCCCCACTTGCCTCTGAGTATGCTCTCACTCGCAATAAAGGTTAGCGGTCTGTTCCTGAACGCCGCTCCGACAAAGAGGGGATCATAGGCACTTGCGTGGTTGATGGCAACCAGCAGCGGTCCTTCGATATCTGCAGGTTCGAAGCTTTTATCGAAGGAGAAGTTAAATCTGTTTTTTAACCACCCTCCCAATACAAGCTGCACAGCATCCCAGAATCGTTGCCGTCTTTTTGCTTCTATTTCTTTATCTGCCTTCCTGTCGCTTTTACTCATCTGCGCAGCATTCCTCAGATCATGGACCTTTCTTCATTATATATACACAGTTATTTTATCATTACTTTATACGTGTATGCACGCAGGGGAGCATAAATAATAACATGTAAAGAAAAAGGGCGCTTACGCGCCCGTTAAGAATTCATTCTTACCGACCTTTGAATTCTTTCTTTTCTTTGCCGAAATGAAGCTCCTTGAGGCCCTCAACTTCATCGCAAATCTCTCTCAGGCTGCAGCTGTGGCAGTCTGTCGACATTCCCTCGAGAATCTTCGAAAGAGTCATCGTGATGTCTCTTGTCTTCTTTGCATCGGCTCTCATTCCCGCATAATCCGCATCATCAGAAGTGACGAAGATCACTTTTACAGACACGATATTAGGATTCTTTTTATACTGCGAGATATATGAGTTGCCGACCTGCTCGAAAGTAATACCCTTGCGGACAGCTTCCTTGGAAACTCTTACCTGCTCACGGTAGCTGTCTGATGAGGATCTGATCATGTATCCCTTAGGATATACATGATACTTCACAAAGTCGATATCCTGGATGGCTCTGAACAGAGGCTCTGTGTCTTCTTCACCCTCGCCGTCAAGTATGTTGACCTTTACGACCACGATTCTTGCGAAGGACACACTTCCGTTGATCCGGTTCAGATCCGTTCCGTAGACCAGGATCTCATCCTTGTCGGCAAAGCCGTCGGTCGAAGTAACGCACGCATAATTGACTGCCGGCTTGTTGTCTCCGCCGAGCTCATATGCGGATTCCTTCATCATAACAAGCTGGTTTCCGCCAACGTCTTCCCAGCACTTTGCCGGATTATATTCATAACGCTTAGGCTGCGCAGAGCCGAGCAGCCCATCGATTTTTTCGATTATTGAATTATACAGTTCCATAGTTTCCCTCGTTCTATTTGAATAACGCTTCTCTATTTTGCATTTTTATTAGGCGGTTTATACTCCAAAAAAGGAGTTTGCCAAAAGTTTCTACATCAATCCCGATTTTTTGAGATTTCATGTAGAAAAATAATGGCTGCTTGTGCAGGCTTTCGCCATCAGGATAGATGCTTTGCAGATACCTCTGTCTATCTTCGATCAATTCAAGGGGTATGTCCACTTTTTCAGGCTGCTTCCCAAGCTTTCCAACACAATTTACCCTGAATTACACTAGTTATAATTATTCACAGCTCGCATTATCATTGTTTTTCTACATGAACCCCCTTATTTTTTGCTTTCATGTAGAAGAATTTGAATATTTCCTTTTTAAAAGCCTGCCCCTGCACCTGAGTGCAGGGGCAATTGCGGTTAGAATTTGATGTCTACCTCTTTGCGGTCGAAGATCTCATTTACTCTGGCATAAGCCCATGCAAGGAGCTTCTGGTCGAGGTTGAGGAAATAGACCACGAAGAGTGTTCCTGTTGCGATGCCGAGGATCGTTGTGACGAGCTTCAGCGCCTTGCATACAGGGCATTTCTTCTTGTTCTTCATTGTAGTGCTCCTTTCGGATATTATTCCGAGCGTAGCTCATGGCGTGCTCGCACGTCGTTGACGAAGCGAAGGAATACAATACGCCATTAACTACCCCTAAGGCGTATTACTTAGCCTGTCCCTTCTGACGAGCGAATTCAGCAGCACCGAGTGCTCCCATCAGCTGTGGGTCTGTCTTGAGGTTGATGACCTTGAGCTTGAGTACGTGCTCGATAGCGTCCTTGAGACCATCGTTCTTAGCGCATCCGCCTGTAAGTGTGATGGAGTCTGTAGCGCCTGCCTTCTTAGCCATTACGAAGCATCTCTTAGCAACAGCCATCTGGATTCCTGCAGCGATCTCATCCATTGGCTTGTTTTCACCAACGAGTGTGATTACCTCGGACTCAGCGAATACTGTGCACTGAGCAGTGATAGGAATAACGTTCTTTGCGGTCAGGGACAGCTTCGAGAACTCAGGAAGAGTCATCTCGAACGATCTTGCCATAGCCTCATAGAATCTGCCTGTTCCTGCAGCGCACTTATCGTTCATAGCGAAGTTCTTTACTGTACCGTCTGTATCAACTGCGATACCCTTAACGTCCTGTCCGCCGATATCGATGATAGCCTTAACGCTAGGATCAGTTACGTGTACGCCCATTGCGTGGCAGGAAATCTCGGAGATGTTCTCGTCAGCGAAAGGAACCTTGTTACGTCCGTATCCTGTTCCGATGAGATAAGCGAGATCCTTGGAGGACTTCAGACCTACCTTGCCGAGTACTTCGTCCATAGCCAGTCTTGCAGATGCCTCAGAGTTGATCTTGCTCTTGATAGTTGTGTCAGCAACGATCTTGCCAGCCTCGTCGAGAATAACTGCCTTGGTATAAGTTGAACCTACATCACAGCCGCCATAATATTTCATTTCTTTTTCTCCTTTATTAACTTCTTAAAGTTGAAGTGCATTTTGCGTAAACTATTCTACACCATTAAGTTTCCATAAGCTATATTATTTTGATAATTTGCGAGTCTTACTGGTGAGCACGTGGCTCTGCGGTAGCCGTACGCGGGATCATCAGTAAGACGAGCAATTACATACCGAGCTCGTCGTCGAAGTCGCAGAGTGTCGGGTCAACCGGCTCAGCCTTCATAACCGTTCTCATGTACTCATTGACCTTGTCTCTCATGGTCTTTCTGGATACCGTTCTAGGGTCCATCAGGTCATGCTCGATCCAGATCATATGATGATTTCTGTCTCTGCATGTATCGTCGAGGATACCCTGGAGCGTAGCCATGTTCTTGCATGCTACGTTCTGGTACATGATGATGATCTCTGCTCTCCAGTCTTCGACCTGTCTCCACATCTCGTCGACTACGTTCTGATAACCGCCGTTTGTGTGTCTTCTCATTACCATGCGCTCGTAGAGTCTTGCGAGGTCCATGAGAGCTTCTTCCTTATCCTCTGTCTCGAGGACCTTTGTGAAGTTCAGGGACTCCATCTCAACGAGGATGTCGATTCCCCAGCAGTTAGCAAGCCAGTTGGAGAAGTTTGCGTAG
>CACZGY010000095.1 GCA_902780815.1 uncultured Eubacteriales bacterium | reverse complement strand
ATTAACTAATTTGATTTTGAATTCAAAAGAATACTTCGCCATAACAAAACTGACCTCCTCAAGCTAGATTCTTGGTCTAACTTTTGGGGGCCAGTTCAATCCGGGAGCTTTTATGATTCGTATTTAACCGCCGGGACATTTACTGTTTGAAATGCTTTCCCGGGGAACTTTCTTCGTGAGTGCCTATCGGTGCATTTTTCTCAGCTTTCTTCTCGGCTTTCGCAGCTGCTTTTGCTTCTTTTCTTTCGATCTTGTCATCGATCTTCTTGTTCCATGCACCGGCATCGTCGCGCCTGATCTTGTTGAACCAGTTGTGCCTCCTGCTCATTATGAAAATGAGGAGCACATATACAGCACCTGTACATAACTCAAGAATGAGATCGTGCATAGTCGACTCGCTCTCAATCGTTGCCATATTCAGACCCTGCAGGTAGAAGATTGTCATATTATTGGCTATATGAAATGCCGATGATACCTCTATGCCCCTGCCGATCCACGCACTGAGTCCGAATACCAGACCGCTTACGAGGATCCCTATTTTTCCTATCGTGTTATATGGGTGCATTGCTGCAAAGACGGCAGCCTGAAGTATCACGGCTATGACCGGCAGTCTGAACCACGATCCTAAAGTCTGCATGAGCAGACCGCGGAATGCGTATTCCTCAGCAATACACTGCAGAGGGCCGAGTATTGTGACTACTGCAAAACTGAAAAGCGTGAATTTCATCTGGAAGTTGTCAATGTTGTGCTTGTATACCAGTTCGTCAACGATGATAGGTACACTGATGCAGATGAAAGCCACAGGGAATGATTTCCAGAATACTCTGCTGCTCCATCCTCCTCTTGCAGACGAGTACGATGAGAACGGCCTGTCACGTACTATTACCGATGCCAGCCACAGCGCAGGTATCATCATTGCAACACATCCAAGACTAATTACCGACTGCCACGCATTTGCAAGCTCCATGCTGTCATAATTTGTGGCAACTAAATCTTTTAACACCGGCATCAAAGCATCCGGTGTCAATCCTTTGCCGACATAGAACGTCACTCCGACAGTAAGAACTAATGAAAGAAATAAATATACAACTACAAACAGCACACCTACGATTATAGGCTTATACCACCTGTATGACTTGAACTGTCTTCCGTAAACCGGATATGAATGTTCTTTTGTATTTGCTTCATTAATAACTGACATTGTTTTTCCCCTCTATACAAGAGCCCTTCTCCGTTCAGGAAAAGGGCTCCGCTCATTTTTATAAATTACTATTTCTCTTCCTGTTCCTTCTTGTAAGCTGCGATAACCTTGTCAGCAAGGTTGCCCGGCAGCTCTGCGTATCTTGCAAACTCAACAGTGAAGGATCCTCTTGCCTGTGTCATCGATCTGAGCGCGATAGCGTAGTCGAAGAGCTCTGCCTGAGGTGCCTCAGCGTGGAGAATAGTTCCGCGAGGCGAGGAATCCATTCCGAGTACCATTCCGCGTCTGTTAGGCATGTCGCCCATTACAGCGCCTACGAATGATTCCGGAACAGTGATCTCCAGCTTCATGATAGGCTCGAGCAGGCAAGGTCTGGCTTCAACGATACCCTTCTTGAATGCCAGCGAAGCAGCGATCTTGAACGATACTTCGTTGGAGTCTACTTCGTGATAAGAACCGTCATAGAGGACAGCCTTGATGTTCTGTACTTTGCATCCTGCGAGAGGGCCCTTCTCCATGCACTCGAGGAGTCCCTTCTCAACAGCAGGAACGTAGTTCTTTGGAACCGATCCGCCGAAGAGCTCTTCGCTGAACTCGAGTCCAGGCTCTGTCGATGGCGAGAATCTGATGTGAACATCACCGTACTGACCTGCACCGCCGGACTGCTTTTTGTGCTTACCCTGAACATCGGAGTTGCCCTTGATGGTCTCTCTGTAAGCGATCTTCTGAGGAACTACATTTACGCTTACGCCGTATCTGTCCTTGAGCTTAGCCTGGATGATTCCGAGCTGGATGTCGCCCTGGCCGCCGAGCAGTGTCTGATGTGTTTCTGCGTTTCTCTCGAGAACGAATGTCGGATCCTCTTCCATGAGTCTGGAGAGACCCTGAGCCATCTTCTCATCTTCGTTCTTGTCTGCAGCCTCTACAGCTACGAAGTAGCAAGGTGTAGGGAATGCAGCAGGCTTAACTGTTACCTGCTTGTTCTTTGCGCAGAGTGTATCGCCTGTCTTTGTATTCTGGAGCTTTCCGAGAGCTACCATGTCGCCTGCGACTACAGTGTCTGTCATCTCCTGAGCCTTACCTCTTACGAAGAAGACGGAACCGAGCTTCTCAGCCTTCTCTGAACGCGGGTTGTAGAGATCAGTACCGGACTTGAGTGTGCCCGAAACGATCTTTGCATATGAGATCTTTCCGAGGAACGGGTCAGCAAGTGTCTTGAAGATGTAGATAACGAGATCTCCTGCAGGATCGCATGCGATCTCGATGTCGTTACCGTCAGCATCCTTAGCTTCTGTAACGACTGTAGCCGGCTTCGGTACATACTTGCAGAGTGCGTCGAGAACGCCGTCTACGCCTTCGCCTGTCAGAGCGCTCATTGTCATGATTGGCATGATGTCTCCGTTGTGGATACCTGTTGCCAGACCGTGAGCAAACTCCTCGTCTGTGAAAGCTTCTCCCTCGAAGAACTTCTCCATGAGTTCTTCGTCAGCAGCTGCTACTGCCTCGTCGAGAGCGTCCTTGTCATCAAGAGTAACGCATGCGCTGCCGAACTTGTCCTGGATAGCTGAGATGACTTCGTCGAGCTCAACGTTGTCCTTGTCGATCTTGTTGATGATGAAGAATGTCGGCGAGTTGTACTCCTTGACAAGATCCCATGCCTTTTCTGTACCGACCTGGATGCCGGACGAAGCGTCGACCATGATGATCGCTGTAGCTCCTGTCGAAAGAGCAGCTCTTGCCTCTCCTGCGAAATCGAAGAATCCCGGAGTATCAATAAAGTTGAGCTTTGTTCCCTTGTACTCTACAGGAACTAGTGTCTGGTTGATGGTGTATCCCTTTTCGATCTCCATCTTTTCATAGTCGGATACTGTGTTGCCCGACTCAACCTTTCCGAGTCTGCTGATAACCTTGGTGTTCAGCAGACCTGCTTCAAGGAAGGTGGTCTTGCCTGTGCTGCCGTGTCCGAGCAGTACGATGTTGCGGATCTTATCGCTTGAATAGCCTTTCATGTGTTCCTCCTGAAATGTTGTTTATATCTTTTCTTTTATATCTTTTTTATTGATGCGGCTTCGTGCACCAGGCCGGCCGCTGACTGACTTTTTTAAAATTCAGCATTCCCCGGTGTGCGAGGGAACATCTGAACGTCTCTGATGTTGCTCATGCCCGTGAGGTACATGAGAATGCGGTCGAATCCGAGTCCGTATCCGGAGTGGAATACGCCGCCGTATCTGCGGAGATCGAGATACCAGTCGTAAGTATCTTCATCGAGTCCAAGCTCTCTGATCCTCTGAACGAGGACGTCGTAGCGCTCTTCTCTCTGGCTTCCGCCGATGATCTCTCCTACTCCCGGTACAAGCATGTCCATTGCCGCTACTGTCTTGCCGTCATCATTGAGCCTCATATAGAAGGCTTTGCAGTCCTTAGGATAGTTGATGACGAACATCGGCTTTTTGAAGACCTCTTCTGTCAGGTAGCGCTCATGCTCGGTCTGCAGCTCGAGGCCCCACTCTACCGGATATTCGAACTTCTTGCCCGACTTCTGAAGGATGTCTACCGCTTCAGTGTAAGTGATGCGTACGAAATCTGAATTGACGATATGATCGAGTCTCTCCAGCAGACCCTTGTCGATGAAGCTGTTGAAGAACTGCATCTCTTCAGGGCACTGCTCCAGGACATAGCTGATGATGAATTTGATCATCTCCTCTGCCAGGTCCATATTGCCGTTGATGTCGCAGAACGCCATCTCCGGCTCCATCATCCAGAACTCGGAAGCATGCCTTGCCGTGTTGGAGTTCTCTGCGCGGAACGTCGGTCCGAACGTGTAGATGTTGCGGAACGCGAGCGCCATGATCTCTCCTTCGAGCTGGCCCGACACGGTCAGGTTCGACTTCTTGCCGAAGAAATCCTTGCTGTAGTCGATGTTGCCCTCAGCATCTCTCGGCAGATTGTCGAGATCAAGTGTCGTTACCTGGAACATTTCACCGGCGCCTTCAGCATCGCTGCATGTGATCTCCGGCGAATGAACGTATATGAAGTTTTTCTCCTGGAAGAACTTGTGGATCGCATAAGCTGCGACGCTGCGTACTCTGAACACCGCACTGAATGTGTTGCTGCGCGGTCTCAGGTGAGCGATCTCCCTGAGGAACTCCATGCTGTGACGCTTCTTCTGAAGAGGATAGTCGGAATCGGAATCTGCCTCGAGCACGATCTCGCTGGCCTTGATCTCGAACGGCTGCTTTGCTTCAGGTGTGAGCACCAGTGTGCCTGTCACCTTTACGCCTGCGCTCAGTCTGAACTTTGCTACTTCGGAAAAGTTCGCCAGCTTATCAGCCTCATAAACCACCTGCACAGGTGTAAAGAATGTTCCGTCGTTGACCGAAAGGAATCCAAACTGGTTGGAGCTTCGGTTTCCCCTCACCCATCCGTAAACCATTACCTCTTTATCTGCGTAAGCTTCTGTGTTTCTGAATAATTCTCTTATCTCAATATCTTTCATTTTTCACTCTCTTGCGCGTGCTTGTACCACCGCGCGTTTTGCATACTAAATTTTGCCGGTGCACCGCACTAGCCGTAAGATTATATCACAAGCAGTCGTGCGATGTCATCAAAAAGCTTTGTTTTTTCAACCATTTTCGAAACTCTACAAAAGCCAGCATTCGATCATTGCATCGATCAGCTTCCCATCATAACCGCCCTTTTCATTGCTGAATGTCATAATCAAGTTGTCCCATGGCTTGATGCCATAGCTTATATACTCTTTAACTTTTTCAATATTATCCATTACGTACTCATAATCGGTGATCATTCCGAAATGCTCCCAGTAGATGATCTTGCGGTCACGCGGCCTCAGTATCTTGAAATCCGGCGCATAACTCAGATCAGGGATCCCTGTATCATCTTCATATCTATATGGTATCCCAAAGTGATCAAGTCTTGACGCAATATACATCTCGCCTCCCGATCTCATGTCTTCTCCCTTAGCGGATACAGATTTATAATCCTCTACATGAAATCTCGGCTGCGCGTAGTTGGATGCCCATACATCCGGATCACTTCCTGCATAATAGATCCCTTTTGCCAGTTCAGGATACTTCGAGCAAAAGGACCGCATGACATACTCCTCGCTGACAGGACTATAATTCTCAATGACCCTGTCGAGTTCCTCAATGTTATTTTGTAGGTTCTTCATCGCGTTTTCTACAAACCTTTTACGCACCAGAGCCAGAACAGTATCGTTGTCTTCCGTAATACCGATCCTACGCTCCTTCTTGCGATAGCCTCCCTTAGGGAGCCTTTGGGAATAATAATACTTGCCGTTTTTCTGATAGGGATAAAGCTTCCCTTCCGGAAGGATGCTTAATTCATCATTTAAATCAGATAACTTATCACTCAGCCCCGATCTTAGCGAAA
>CACZGY010000094.1 GCA_902780815.1 uncultured Eubacteriales bacterium | reverse complement strand
TGCTGCAGTATCGAAAGATCCGTCTTTTACCCCTGCACCTGCAGAGTTTTTATTCATTGCATAAGCTAATTCCATTATGCGCCCCCTCTATTGTTAATTGTTCTTAACTTTATTAGTGTTCCTTAACTATCGTTAGTTATATCTAACCTACCCCCATTTGTCAAGATAATTCCAACTATTACTGTAGGAATTTCCCCATTAAAAATCCCCCGGGGCGTAAACTAACCCCAAAAGGATAGTATTTCAGGAGTCAGGGTTGATTTACCCATATTAAAACTGACCTCCTCGAGCTCCATTCCGGGTCCAACTTTCGGGGTCAGTTTATTTTTAGGAAGAATTTTCATATTCTTCCGAGGCTAAAGTTCATATCGTTTATGGCACGTTATTCTTCAGATCCTGATACTTCTTTTAGTTTTTCTTCCAGTTTTTGCTCATTTCAATGCCCCATTCTGCTGAATCTGCAAACAGGCAGCCTTTTCTGTCTGCCAGCTCACGGTACATTCTTCCAAGATCCTGCGATTCTTCCACCAGATCATCGTCCATTACCCACTCTCCATACTGTAGAACAGGAGGAGAGATCAGCAGGATCTGCTTTGCCACGCTTACGATCGAATCGAGGAATCTCCCCATTTGATCGGCAATCTGCTCGGCAGCAAGGCTTTTGAACAGATCATTGGTTCCAAGCATCACAATTACCAGGTCCGGATCGTTGATCCTTACCAGCCCGATATATCTGGAATTCTCACGCGGTATCGTCATGCCGTTGACACCGCAATTGATCACCTCGCAATTATCCAGCCTGTCCGTCCAGCGCACATCTGCCGGATATCGGTCCCCTAAGTATGACCTTGGATCGTAACCGTATGTATTCGAATCTCCAATGCAAAGTATTTTCATTTCTGCCCTCTACGCTGGGTTTATAATGCCGGTTTCTTCCATAATGATATCTGCTATGCTGCTTTTATGCACTATATAGCTGCCATGACCCTCGCCCGGAATTATCCGCAGCTTTGCTCCCGGGATTGAGAGCGCGATCTTTGCTGTTTCCTTGCCGAGTACAAGATCTTTCTCTCCGGCCATTACCACTGTCGGCACCTTTATCTGAGCAAGCTCTTCAGATGTGATATTTGGCTCAGTAATCATCAGTTTCATCTTAGGATCCTTCGTAACTGCGTAAGCCGCCTTTACGAACAACCTGAGCGGCGCCTTGACCCCAGCCGGAGTCAGATTGGCTCCGCTGGTGATGAGCATGCCAACGCGGTCACATTTCATAGCCACAAGCAGGCCTATGATACCGCCGTCGCTGAATCCATAGAAAACGACATCTCTGAGGTCCAGCTGATCCATGAATGAGATCATATCATCTGCCATATCGTTATAATGCAGTTCTTCCACTCTGGTACTGTGCCCGTGCCCTCTTGAATCCACGGTATACACGGTGAAATGTTTGCTGAGCAGCACCCTTGAATCATAAAAGATATTGTGATCCTCGCTGTTTCCGTGAACCATGATCAGCGGTCTCCCGCTCCCATGCACTTCGTAATACATTTTGATTCCGTTTACATTGATCCACATATTTACCTCCATGACAGACATCGGACATCATCTTCCAAGCAGCTTATTGATAACTGTATCTATATCGTCATCTATCACTATTGACTTTTCTTTGATCTCTGACGCAGTAAATGCCTGACCTTTGTTTATTGTTGCATAAATCGCTGACGGCCAGTCTCTGGTCCAGCTCATGAACGGTATCTTGAATATGACCGGAGTGTTGCCTCCCGAACCAAGATCCAGAAACAGTACTTTCCCTTCATTGTGAGTCTGAAGGAACTCCGTATATCTGAAGCTTGCTGCATGCCACCCGTCATCTTCTACAAATGTGTCGTCTGCACGCAGATTCATCTTCATAGGCTCTCTGTTGTCCGGGCAGTGAGGGATCAGTTCAGGCGGTATGCTCATTCTGAGCTTGCTGAAGTTTGTACTTCCGTATGGATTTTCCGGAGGAAGCAAGTCTCCCCAGTCTGCTTCATAGTCAAGCTCATCACAGCGCCACGCATTGAACTCGCCATACATACGGATCATCTCGGAATCCGGTTCTACGTTCACACCTCTGTCAGACATAACGTGCTCAAACCAGAATCCCTGTGCCAGCAGCATCTTCTTGACCTGTATTTCATTGTCATAAGTTTTCCTGACACGCCCGCTCTGGCACTGCCAGAGGCCATAGTCTCCCTGAGTATAGAACAGCCTTGTCTTATCAATACCTGCCCTCTGAAAACAATGATCCACATTCGTTGTAATGACAAAGTAATCTTTGTCATGCAGCAGATCAAGGAGCTTCTTATATGTATCCTTTGGAGGATCCATGTATCGATTGATATATATATTACGGCTCCAGTATGCCCAGTTAACAGCAGGCTTAAGCTGCATCACCACAAAGCCGCCGGTATACATATCTGAAAACCCGTATCTTGTTCCGAAGTCACCAAGAAACCGGTTGAACCTGTCGCCATCGTATCTGAACCCGGCTGATGTGGGAAAGCTTTCTGCCGGTCAGTCAATTCCCTATTAGTATACATGATGCAATTTAACCATGTAAGATGCAAAATGCCCGGTCATGATGACCGGGCATTTTTGAAAATATGTATTATCATTCTTTAAATATTTGTATTTACGAAAGGGTCTTCAGGATCCAGTCTACATCACCTGTGGTCTTCATCTTCTCAAGGACTTCAGGATCCTCAAGGCATCCTGCGATCTTTGCGAGAAGATCAAGATGTTCTTCACCGATTCCTGCGATTCCGAACACAAGCTGTGCTTTCTCAGCTCCGAAGTCAACGCCTTCCGGATACTGAACCATGGAAATGGCTGTCTTCTTTACCGTTCCCTTTGCCTGAGCAGTTCCGTGCGGAATGGCGATACCCATACCCATGTATGTGCTTACCATGCGTTCTCTTTCCTGCATGGCGTCAACATATGCCGGCTCAACTGCTCCGCGTGCAACCAGGAGCTCACCTGCTTTGCGGATCGCTTCTTCCTTAGTTACGGAAGGCTGGTTCAGAAGGATGCTGTCCTTTACGATAACGTCTTTCTTTACGCTCTTTTCAGCTGCTGCAACTGCCTTTTCAACATCATCTTTTGGCTGTTCCTGTGCAGGAACATCAAGAGTTGTCAGCTGCAGATAGAGTGCGTCAAGTGCAGGGTCATTCAGGAAGTTCTCGATAGTAACGAGCTGTGCCTGAGGAGCAGATTTCTTAGCTCTCTCCTGCAGAGTAGTCTGAACTACTGCGATATCACAATCTGAAGGAATGTTGTCTACCGAAGTGTTCTTTACTTCGATGTCAGGTCTTGCTGCTTTGATCCTGTTGCGGAACTTTGTAGCGCCCATTGCGGAGGAGCCCATTCCGGCGTCGCAGGCAAAGATGACCTTGCGAACAGATTCAGATTTGCTTACATTTACAGTTCCCTTTGCCTGAGCTTTTCTGTCAGCTACCTCAGCCTTTGCTTCATCGATGGAAGCAGTTGTGCTTGTAGCCTTGATGATAACAGATGCGATAGCAAACGATACTGCTGCTGCGATCGCTACGCCGATGAAGATCAGAAGCATCTTGTTCTTAGGTGCCATCGCCATGAAAGCAATGATCGATCCCGGCGAAGCAGGTCCTTTCAGACCGCATCCGGTCAGGAGGAACCATGTGATGGCGCAGATGTTTCCTACGATAGGTGCAATGATAACTACCGGGTTCATCAGTACGTACGGGAAGTAGATCTCGTGGATTCCTCCCAGGAAGTGAATGATGATAGCTCCAGGAGCTGAGTCCTTGGTTGCTTTGTCCTTTGCAAATGCCCAGTAAGCCAGGAGTACACCGAGTCCAGGGCCCGGGTTGGCTTCGAGCATGTACATGATGGACTGTCCCGCAGCCTTGACCTGCTCGGCACCGATAGGTGTGAAGATGCCGTGGTTTATCGCGTTGTTCAGGAACAGTACTTTAGCAGGTTCAATGAATATAGCTGCCAGTGGGAGCATGTGGTGATTGACAAGTACGTCTACACCAGCTGTAAGTACGCTCAGTATTACAGTCATTACCGGACCGATTACGTAGTATCCGAAGATAGCAACGAGCATACCGATAATACCTACTGAGAAGTTGTTGATAAGCATTTCGAAGCCGGCAGGCATTCTGTTTTCCATGAAGCGGTCAAACTTCTTGATGATCCAGCCTGCAAAAGGTCCCATGACCATGGCGCCCATCAGCATCGGCTGTCCTTCAGTTCCGCCTACACCGGCAATAGTTCCCATTACTGCAATGGCGCCCATGACACCACCGCGGTCTCCGCCTACCATTCTTCCGCCTGTAAATGCGATCAGAGCAGGAAGCAGGTAAGTGAGCATGTATGGCTGAATGGATGCAAGCTGCTCATTTGGCAGCCATCCATCAGGAATGAATAAAGCTGTTATGAATCCCCATGCGATGAATGCCCCGATGTTAGGCATGACCATGGCGGATAAAAATTTTCCAAAACGTTGTACTCCGCTTTTCATATTTATTCTCCTCATCCTTGATTAGTAGTTTTATCTTATATCTACGTATTTTTTCAGGACTGGGGATCACCGGGTCTTACCGAATTACAATTATTCTGTCAGGCCGATGACTGTATGAGAAACGGTACCGAAAGTCAGATTTCTGTTTTAAAAGACTTCCACATTGTTCTCCCGGCAGGCTTCCAGGAATGACTCCGGCAGACCGCCATCTGAGATCACGGCATCTACATCTTTCAGGGAGCCAAATGTAAAGGTGCTGTGTTTGCCTATTTTTGTGGAATCCATCAGCACGACGGATTTTAGCGCTTTTTTGATCACAGTCTGTTTGAGCAGAGACTCTTCATATACATTACATGCGAATCCTGATTCTTCATCGTAGGTAGTGACCCCGATAAAAGCCAGATCAAATGTCATCTTCTGCAGTTCTCCGATTCCCTGTGATCCGCAGATGCTCAGGCTATAACGGTTCAGCGAACCTCCCGGAACCATTACTTTTGGTTTTTCAAGTCGTGCAAGTTCCATGGCACAGCTGATGCTGCTTGTTACGATCAGATTAGGCTGATCATCGAGCTCAGCTGCCAGCATTGTGGTTGTGCTTCCCGAATCGAGAAAGACCGATGTTCCCGGAACGATCATTTCCTTCGCTTTCATGATTATGGCTTTCTTTGCGTCCACATTTCTGATGCTTCGCCGGCTCATGAAATCATCTGTGCCTACGACCACATCTACCGAACGCGCCCCTCCGTGAATGCGGACTATCCTCTTGTTATCATCCAGATTCTTAAGATCTGTGCGAAGAGTCATGTCCGAAACATTCGGAAACGCTTCTTTCAGCTGTGCGAAGGTGACCTCTCCTTTCTCGTTGATCAATGAGACAATAGCACTGCGTCTGCTTTCAACAGAATCCATACTTCCTCCTTCCGGGATCAGTCCCAGCATTCCCGGAGGAATTCTGTACCGATCCACTATGCTGTAAAGTTCGCCAGAAGATATTCTTCTGCCTCAGGGCACCAGAGACCTCTGTGTGCGTCTACGATATCAGCAAGAGCAGTAAATCTTTCATCCTCTTTTCCCTTCTCTCTGAGATCAGTCAGTGCGATCAGAGGGAGGTCGAGATGATTATAGATCAGCTTCTTTCCGCCAGGGATCTTAGGCAGGTCGAGGATAGTCTCTCCTGCTACTGCAAGTCCGCCGATGTGAGTGATCATAACGGCCGGATTAATCCTTCCCGCTGCAGTAAGTTCCAGACATTCCACCATGTCAGCTGTGTTTCCGCCGGTTGTGCCCATTACATGAGTTGAGTTGTAGTGGACATCATAGAAATTGATCTTTGCGCTGAATTCTTTGTCTGTCGGGCCTGCGAAGAAATTGAGACAGCCATCTCTGCCGAGGATTCCGCTTGACTGTTCAACAACAGCTGCTACAGGAGCATAGCACAGAACATCATCAAAACCTGTTCCGTCAGTCATTCCGCGAAGATATGCAACCGGATCATCGACCTCAGCTGTATTTACAAAGTGAAGTTCAATTCCGTTCTTCTTTGCCTCTTCAATCGGGAAGAGTTCTTCTGCTCTTGCAAGTCTGTCCTTGTTTACATCAGTAACGACGATCATTCCCGGACGTCTGTCACAGTTCATAGCATAGCTCAGAGCACCAAGTCCCATCGGACCGGCACCTGCCAGGATGGCAAGCTTGCCGCCTTCTACAATACCCATTTCATGAGTATATACACCCATCTTTGTGTGGTATGCCGCATGGAAAGCGCCTACACTGCATGAATACGGCTCTGCCAGAGATGCCTCATAATATGCACGGCCTTTGTATTCCAGCATGCATCCGAGTTCCATTACTTCAGCAGGGATAATGCAATAAGTAGCATTTCCGCCAAAGAACTCATATGAGTATCCAGGGCTCCACATGGTTCCCTTATAGTTGAGTGCCGGCTGAAGAGTGAACTTCATGCCCGGTTTAAACTTGTCCTGATGTGCCTTTCCGACCTTTACGATATCACCGGCCATCTCGTGACCCATGATAGCCGGATGTTCGGCAACATCTTCATGGACTCTTTTGTGCTCCACACCCAGGATGGCGCACTTGTGGGTGGACATGCAGACAGTGTCGGATACTACCTTTACAAGGATCTCATCATCCTTGATCTCAGGAAGCTCGAATTCGTCGAGGCGCAGATCGTTTGCGGCATGAAGCCTGACTGCTTTTGCTTTCATAATTACCTCCTTAATGATAATACATAAGAGTTGTTGTGTCGATAGTCCCAAAGACACATTTCTTATAAAAAGTTTGTTGTTTTAACGACTTGGCTTATTATAATAACAACTTAACGTGCTTGTCAACTGTTATTTTGAAAATTTTTCAAAAATTTTTACTTTTATTTCAACAATCGGCTCTGATCCGAAACCTTTCAATAAAATAAGCCCTGAGACTCAGGTCTCAGGGCTCTTTCATCAGTCCACTATCCGTGCGTTTGCCTTGTATACCGGATGATATCTGAGCCGTACCTTCTGCCCTTCTTCCAGATCGTCACTCGGATTTGACAGCAGGCCTTCGATTTCCTCCCCATCCTCTGTGCGATACCGGACATAGTAGCATATGTTGATTTCTTCCGGATCTCCCATTTCCTCAATGCGCGATATCACGCCCGTGGTTTCGATCCCGTTTTCTTCGATCTGGTTTTTTATTCTTTTTGAGACAATATATATCACCGCGCAAACCGCGATAAACAGTACCCACATCACGATACCTTTCGTTCCCATTTCAGCTCCTTTTCTATATTTCAAAGCACCAACTTATATATCTTTTTTTGTAGGATCACCGGACGTGTCCTGTGCAGCCGGTACCCGTATCAGCTGCCATTTCAATATGGCCATGGCTATTATGATTATATATCCGCAGATGCTCAGTGCATCCGGGATTTCGCTGAACGCGATAAGGCCCCACGCAGCGGTGAACAGAATGTTTGTGTAGTCATAAACAGAGATCTCCTTAGCCGGTGCAAAAGTATAAGCAGCGGTTATCGTCAGCTGTCCTCCCATCGCCGACATTCCCGCCCCAAGCAGTATCAGGAGCTGCTTCAGCGTCATGGGATGATAGTCGAACACCATAAACGGGAGGCAAACGATGCACGAAAACAGCGAGAATACCATTATTATGACCGGTCCCCTTTCACCGCTTATGCCCAGTTTGCGCACGTATGTGTACGCCGCTCCGGCTCCAAATCCCGACATCAGTCCCGCGAAAGCCGGAATGCTTGCGATCCCTGCGGTAGGCTTGATAACGAGCACGGCTCCGAAAAACGCGACCGCTACTATCGCCCACTCTTTCTTCGTCGCTTTCTCCTTAAGTATGATTGCTGACATGATTATCGCAAAGAAAGGCGACATCTTATTGAGCACGCTTGCGTCAGCTATCGTTATATGATCTATCGCCCAGAAGTTGAGGATCACTCCCATCGTACCGTACAGAGACCTTCTCCATAGTCGGCAGATCGCCTGCCATCCTTACGAACAGCGACATCAGTGAAAAGAAAAACGCTGACGCTATTATGCAGATTATTCCCTTGGTTTTAGTGTTCAAACCCTCTCCCGATTGAATGATCTTATTATTGAGATGCGATCTGCTCAAGGAAGGCTTTTGCCTCAGCCATCCCTCCGCAGCTTTTGAAGCTTTCAGATACTTTTACGGCACCTTCCTTATACTGAGGCTCGTATATTACCATTTCCTTCCTGTAGTTAAGGTTTGTTTAACGTCCTTATGATACCACATAGAATGAAACCATACTGCACCGTATTATTTGACAAAGCGAAGGCTTTGTGGTAAAAAGTGCACTTGTATTTAATAATTCTGAACATTTTTTCTGCGATGGACATGGAATTTCAGCATCG
>CACZGY010000093.1 GCA_902780815.1 uncultured Eubacteriales bacterium | reverse complement strand
TATGAATGTCCTCTTTGCCGGCGGAGTAGCGACTGCTCTTTCATCGCTTGCTGCAGCGTCAATGCTGGTATTCAGTCTGCTGTACACGCCGTGTGTGGCGGCGGTAGCAGCGATCAGAAGAGAACTCGGAAGCGGCTGGGCTCTTTATGTAGTGCTTTGTCAGTGTGCCATCGCATGGGTGGCTGCGCTGATAGTACGCCTGATAGGTCTGGCTGTCGGATTGGGATAGTATAGATAAGCATAATAAAACCGGGCAGATGACTGCCCGGAAACAAATTCGACGAAGGAAATACCTGGGTTATTGCTCAGGTATTTTTGCTTTCAGCTGCTCTGCCGCAAAGAGGACGAATTCCCTTACAGCAGGCGCCGCATCTTCAAGCGAAGGAAGGCAGATGCCCAGTTCGATGGCGCTTGGAGGATCTACGGGTATGATCACCGTTCCGGTCTTCCAGTGTTTGGTAATGCCTTCATTCATAATGCCGATACCGAGTCCCTTCTCGACCATGTTTATGGCCGTATAGTTTTCAAGAGTAGTAAGCCGTACATTAGGAACTATTCCGTGACGTTTGAAGAGCTCCCTTACATCTGCGTCATCTCCCTCACTCGGCATTATCAGGTTCTCTTTTTTACATCTGTTGATAGGGTATGCCTGTAAGCCTGCATCCTGGTGATCCCTCGGAAGAACGGCTACCATGCGGTCCTCGGCAAAAGGGATCCATATATACGACTTGTTTGAGAGCCGTGAAGAGAACGCGAGATCTGCCTTGCCGGATGTGACCATCCTGTCGATTTTATTCTTGGTAGCTTCTTCTATCTGAATGTTGACAGAAGGGTGCAGGTCGGTGAAATCCTTGATGATCTGAGGCAGCACCTGCGCAGCGATGCTGGAATAGGCAGCGATCATCACATTGCCTTTGTACATTCCTGAAAGTTCGGTAGCAGCCTTGTATACAGCGGCTTCTTTTTCAATATACTCCATGACAAAGGGATAGATGTATTCGCCTTCACGGGTAAGTACAACTCCGTTGCTCTTGCGCATAAGAAGCGAGAAGCCGAACTCCTTTTCCATGGCAGCGACGAGCTGGCTGATACCGGAGGGAGTATAGCCCATGATCTTTCCTGCTGCGGTAAAACTCCCTTCATCTGCAGCAGTTATAAATGCTTTGCATTTCAGAATATCCATCTTTATATTTGATCGAATTAAACAAAGTGATAAAAGAATTTCTTAATACAGATTATACCATTCTTTAAAACGAAGTCAACCGAATGCAGGTGACAGCAGACAAGGATATGCCCATCACATTGATTATATGAGGCAGTGAAAATTTACTTTTTAGTACATATAATGTACAATATTTAAGATGACTTAAAAAAGAAGGAGAGAATTATATGAGGCTGGATCCCAACAATGATAAGTATCCCGGCGATCTGAGTTTACTTAACAAAAGAAAACATCAATGGAGCAAGGGGGAGAAGAAAGGAACTTCATACAGAATAGGTTCATTTGCGGTCCTTGCTGCCGGATTTGCAGCAATAATGTATGTAGCATCAAAGACACAAAGCGGAGCGAGTCAGCTGCCCGTCCACTTAACGATATGGACCGTTGCGCTTATCACATATCTTGTCGCTCACCGGGGGCGGGTATTATCTGAAGCTCCGTTCAACGGATATCACAGCGCAAGGTTCGAAGTCAGTGATGATACGGTCTATTACATATATCAGCAGGGACTGAAGCTTAAGACATATTACATACGCGACAAAGAAATAAAAAAAATCAGGCGTGATGATGAGTCGGGAGTCCTTTGCATTGAGGGCAAGGCAACGCTCAATATACAGTCCAGAAGCGCTGAAACGGAAGAAAAACTGAATGAGTTCTATGCGCTTGTGCCGTTTGATAAATATGAACTTGACGACCTGCTTGCACCATATAAAAAGAAAGTAGTAAGGGTTGACGGAAAGCTGAGAGAGAAGTACCGTGAAGATCACGGAGCTTAGATAAAAAGTATTAAGAAAAAAGTATAAAAGAGCCGGTCGTGATGACCGGCTCTTTTGACTTGTTTAGATTGTTTGAATCAGATCCTTTAAACGCTGGCAGCAAACTATGCTTCCGATCCCTTCTGAATACCATCCTTCAGGTAGAGGAGCGATGTGATGAAGCAGACGATAACTACCATCAGTGTGAGGATGTGTGTAGGCATGGAACCTACGATCCAAGCAGCGATAGGAACACCGATCACGCCGCCGCCGAGAGCCATAGCCCAGCAAGCGTTCATGTCATAACGTCCCTCCTTGATGAACTTAGGGCCATTACCATAAGCCATCAGGAATGCGCAGGATCCCATCATAGCAGGGAATGCGCACTTTGCGTCGAGTCCGAGGAGTACGCAGAGAGCCATGCACGGAGCATAGAGACCTACGCCGATGGACATCAGTCCGCCGAGGATGAAGTTGACAACGATAGCAACGATCAGCTTGACGCCTCTGAGACCCATTTCTGTTCCTTCCAGCTTGAACGGACCCCAACCAGCCCATCTTGCAAGCATTACGATGGAGAGGATCATCAGTCCTACGAACAGAGCGTAACGTACATGCTTACGGTCAAACTTGGAAACGATACCGGCCATCAGGTATGAACCGAGAACGGAAGCGACGATCATGGTTACGAGTGTAAGAATGTCCATGTCGACGAGTCCGAAGAATGCCGCAGCCTCTACGCATACAGGAACTGTATCGCCTACGTTCAGTGTTCCAGGTACGAGAATGTCGTCGCAGGACTTAGCAACCTTGAACATTGTCGATGTAGGAGCGAATGATCCGATACCGAGAGTGTCGAAGAAGTTAGCGATGATTCCAGGGCCAATGAAGTTGAACCAGAAATGCTTCTTCTGCGACTGCCAGAGTTCCTCACCGCTGCATCCGAATTCTGTTTCAGGAAGAGCGCGGATCTCTTTCATCTTTCTCCACATCAGGATGACGTTGTAAACGAGACCTAACAGGGATATACCAATAAGAATCCATTTAGACATAAAAAAACCTCCTATAAAATAATGCTCTTATAAGAATATTGAATAGGTGATTCAACACTTCTTTAAGACAGATTATAGCAATTCTTAAGTCCAAGTCAATACTAATGTGTAGAATATGTGAAAAATAAGCCTTTGATTTTTATGGCATTCAATCTGTTAAAAGCTCTTAAAAAGAATTCTGCCAATGTTTGATTTATGTACTGATTATATAGTAATATTCTATGGCACAGTTCCTCGACAATATGATCCTCAGAATGATGTGAAAGGCTAAAAGATGAAGAATCCTAACAGGACAGCAAGAGAGGCGCGGAGAGCAGAGACCGGTGATTCCGCAGATACTATAGTTGTATGCTCGGGAAAAACAGGCACAGCTTTGCAGTATGCAAAGTGGCTGATGGAGGCGCTTAACTGCGATGGCATGGAATACAACAAGAAAAATCTCGGATATGTCAGCATGTATAGAAATGTTGTTTATATAGGTGCTATACGGAACGGCGATATTCACATGCTGAATATGCTCTGGCAGAATTACAACAATTTTGGGCTGGACGGAAGGAATCTTTTTATATGCGGCGTAGGGATCGGAGACGCGGAAAGCAGATCCTATGTCGACCTGCTGCGCAGAAGGAACGGATGTGACGGGCAGGACAACATTGATTTCTTTATTCTGCCGGGAAGGATCAGAAAAGACAGAATGAAAATACTTGACAGATCGCTGTTCAAAGACTTTTTCGGGGGCGGCGCTTACGGCCTGTATGACAAGGCTGACGCAGACCTTATCATAGAGAGGGCTGAAAGCAATTACGACGGAGTGAGCAAAGATGCCCTTGAACCCCTTATCGCGAGAATAAAGGAGCTGAACTGATTAAGGTTCAGCTCCTTATTTTTTCAGCTGCTCTCTTGCGATAGCGCGCTGCGACCGCATCTTTTTGAGCTGGTTACTGAATTTGACAGGAATCCAGCGGCAAACTTTTTTGCACCTCTTGTACATGAAATCGCCGAAAGTGGACGGATCTCCTATCGTGAACCTGTCCATAGGAATAACAAAGAATTCCCTGCTCGTAAGACTCAGATAATAGTATTCCTCGTCATAGAAGACGGCATCTATGTCCTTGTACTTGCTGCTGTATGCAGCCAGCTCCCCATCGCGGAAAAATGAAGCGTCGTTCTGAGTGAATTCATATACAAATTCCGTACCGTTGCGGTAATCTTCATCAGATTTTTTTGTAAGGGCAAGCGATATGTACTGACGGAACAGTCCGAGCAGTACGACCAGTCCTCCGATAATCCACAGAGTGATCTTAAGAGCCTGGGCTTTAACGAGGAAGCCCGGTACGAATATCAAAAGTCCGTAGAGCACCATCCTTGCAGTTACCTTAGGATGGAACACGCGGTATGTAAAGGTTATGTATGCTTTCAGTACTCCTGAATCGTGTTTGGTCCTGACCTGATAAAGTACTTCCTTTTGTTTTTCAGAAGCTTCGGCCTTAGGCTTTGCCTGGGATGATGTCTTGCTGCTTCTGGTTTTATTCTTAGCCATTGATACGGTCTCCGATTACTGTTTCTTAAAGTAGATTACAGACAAAGTATAATCAGAAGGCTTCTGATTGTAAACAACAAGGCATATCCGTATGATCGCGGATATGCCTTTTGATTTGCCTTATTTTGAATGCGGCTTATGCGTCGAGTTCCTCGAGCATTCTGTAAACTGTGTTGTAGATGTTATGTACCTGCTTGAGCACGTTCTCCTTGTCATAGGTAGTGAACGCTTCCTGACCGGCATTGATAACTCCGCCTCCGTTGATGATGAAGTCAGGAGCGTACAGGATGCCGCGTGCCTTGAGAGCTTCGCCTGCAGCATCATCATAGATGACGTTGTTTGCAGCACCTGCAATAGCTCTGCACTTGAACTGCGGGATGGTCTTGCTGTTTACGACAGCGCCGAGAGCGCAAGGCGCGAAGATGTCGCATTCAACGCCGTAGATCTCGTCCTTTGGAACCTCAGTCGCTCCGAGCTGCTCAACAGCATATTTCATTGCTTCGCGGTTAGAATTGTTGCATACGATCAGCTTTGCGCCTGCTTCGTGCAGAAGCTCTGCCAGACCCATTCCTACCTTGCCGAGTCCCTGTACAGCGATCTTCATTCCGTCAAGGCTGTCAGAACCGTTCATGAACTGTGCTACAGCGCGGATTCCGTCAAATACGCCGATGGATGTGAAAGGAGAAGGGTCTCCGGATACGTCTGCACGGCCTACTACATAATCTGTAGTGCGCAGCATGTAATCAGCATCCTTTGTATCTGTATTGACATCCTCAGCGGTGTAGTACTTGCCCATGAAGGTGTTTACCGCCTCGCCGAATGCTTCGAACATGGCCTCAGTCTTCTGGGACGGATGAGCAATGATGACGCCCTTGGCTCCTCCGAGAGGCATTCCGGCAGCAGTCTTCACTCTCATAAGGCCAGAGTCTGCATCCGCCTACAGCCGGACCGAGGTTTGTATTGTGAAGAGCGATGATAGCCTTAAGACCCGCTTTTTCGTTGTTGAAATATGCAACTTGTTCATGCCCGTAAGCACGTATCATCTCAATGTTAGTCATATGGATTTCCTTTCTTGTTCTTTTAGGTTTTTTTATTTGACATATAAAAAAGTAAACCACTTTATTGTTTGTGTCAACAAAAAACCACTCGTAAATTGTAAATTATCTCAAAAAATACAGAAAGGAATTGTTACATTTCATCAATCGTGATAAAGTAATTGTTACGCATACAAGAAGAAACAATACAAGGAGGAAAATGACCGTGACTGGTGCAGAAGCGATGGTGAAATGCCTTGAGGCAGAGGGTATAAACCTGGTGTTCGGCTATCCGGGAGTAGCAATAGCGCCGTTCTATGAGGGCTTGTATAACTCGGGAATCGAACATGTTCTGGTGCGTCAGGAGCAGAATGCCGGACATGCAGCGAGCGGTTATGCCAGGATGTCCCGCAAACCTGCGGTCTGCGTAGTGACGTCCGGCCCAGGAGCTACGAATCTTATTACCGCTCTTGCGACGGCCTATGCCGACAGCATTCCTCTTATTGCAATATCCGGTCAGGTATCGAGCAAGCTGCTGGGAAGGGATGTATTTCAGGAGGCAGATATGCGCGGTGCAACGAGGTCGTTTGTCAAGCATAGTTATCTTGTAAAAGACCCTGACGATATTCCGCGCGTTTTCAAAGAAGCATTCTATATCGCTTCGACGGGCCGCAAGGGTCCTGTTCTGATAGATATACCGATGGATGTTCAGCAGGCTGAACTGAGGAAACAGTTCCATTATCCTGAAGGTGTGATCATTCGCGGGTATAAGCCTGAGATAAAGATCAACCCAATACAACTTAAAAGAGTAATAAATCTGCTCGATCAGGCGGAAAAGCCTCTCATCTGTGCAGGCGGAGGAGTCATACTCGGAAATGGCGAGCAGGTCATCCGCGAATTCTGTGAAAAATTCAACATCCCTCTGGTTCATACCATGATGGGCATGGGTGTTCTGCCAAAGAAGCATCCGCTGAATTTCGGAATGCTTGGCAACAATGGAAAGCCATACGCAAACAAGGCGGTAGGACGGGCAGATCTTCTGCTGGTCGTCGGAGCACGTATTGCTGACAGAGCCATTCCGAAGCCGGAGAAGCTCACCAGACGTGCGATCATACATATAGATATAGATACAGCAGAGATTGGTAAAAATGTAGGTCCTACTATTCCGCTCGTCGGAGATCTCAGTGAGATATTCGCAATGATGCTGGACGGCGACATAAGCCGGAAAGAAGACAGCTGGATAGAAGAGCTTGAGGAGATCAAGACAAGCACTGTCGATACACGTGTATTCAGCGACAGGCTGGTAGACCCTAACCTGATGGTGCAGAAACTTTCCGAAAAACTCGATGACGATGCCGTGTATGTGGCTGACGTCGGACAGAACCAGCTCTGGAGTGCCGACAATTATATAATGAAAGAAGGCCGCTTTATGACGACCGGAGGAATGGGAACCATGGGTTATTCCATTCCTGCCGCAATAGGGGCCAAGCTCGTAGCTCCTGAAAAGCAGACTGTCGCAGTTATTGGTGACGGAGCTTTCCAGATGGCCATGAACGAACTCTCCACCATGCGAAATAATAATGTAGACTTGAGGATCCTTCTGGTAAGGAACAGATACCTCGGACTGGTAAGAGAGTATCAGCACAAAAATTACGATTCTCATTACGAAGGCGTAAAACTCAGCGACTGGCCGGATTACGGAAAAATAGCTGAAGCCTACGGACTTACATACAATGAGTGCGCATCGAATGATGAGCTTGATGAAAAGCTTAACTGGTTCCTTGATGGCGAAGGTGCGCGCATTCTGGTGTGCGACGTTGACAGTGAAAACAATGTTAAGTGACGGGAGGCAGATTCGATGAAAGGGATCTTTTCAGTACTTGTAGAGAACAGAGACGGAGTTCTGTCTGCCGTATCGGGACTTTTCGCAAGGCGCGGATTCAACATAGATACTCTGGCTGTGGGAGAGACCGACAACCACGAGATATCAAGCATGACCATAACATCTACGGGCGACCAAAGGACTATCGACCAGATCGAGAAGCAGCTCAACAAGAATGTTGATGTAATAAAGGTAAGACGCCTTAGTGACGCAAAGAGCGTATGCCTCGAAATGATGCTTATCAAAGTGGCGTATAATCTGTCGAACCGTACACCGCTCATAGAGTTTTGCCAGGTGATGGGAGCCAAGGTAATGAAAGTGGCTCCAAAATACCTGCTGATCGAGTATCACGACGAGCCTGAAAATGTAGAGGACTTTATCAAGGCGATGAAAGGCTACGGCATCATCGAGATACAGAGGACCGGCACCATAGCAATGGAAAAGTAATTACTTATAGAAAGGATATATTAAGAAATTGAAACTCACTGGCGCAGAAATATTAATGGAATGCCTGCTTGAGCAGGAGGTCGATACTGTATTCGGCTACCCGGGAGGAACCATACTCTACGTTTACGACGCATTGGTCAAATACCGTGACAGAGTACATCATTATCTGACAGCACACGA
Source organism: uncultured Eubacteriales bacterium (assembly GCA_902780815.1). Classification (GTDB taxonomy): domain Bacteria; phylum Bacillota; class Clostridia; order Peptostreptococcales; family Anaerovoracaceae; genus Crickella. Next base: position 7,626 of record CACZGY010000093.1, on the reverse strand, counting down.
ACAGGGAGCATCGCACGCAGCTGACGGATATGCACGAAGCACGGGCAAAGTGGGAGTGGCTTTTTCTACATCGGGACCGGGTGCTACCAACCTTACTACCGGAGTCGCTACCGCGTACATGGACTCATCCCCGGTAGTATTTATTTCGTGCAATGTAGCTGAAAGCCTCATCGGAAAGGATTCGTTCCAGGAGGTCGACAGCACGGGCGTAATGCTTCCTATCACAAAATGCACCTTCCAGGTAAGCGATGTCAATAAACTGGCTGATACGGTGAGAAGGGCATTTGCGATCGCCAGAAGCGGAAGACCGGGACCGGTATTCATCGATATACTCAAAAATGTTACAGCAGAGACAGCCGAGTATGAATTCGTCCCGAGAAAAGAGCACAAAAAATCGGGAATGCTCGATGCTCTTTATGACCGCAACATGGCTGACCTTCACAAGCCATCCATCGATGAAGAGGATATAGACAAACTCATTTCGATGATAGGTGAGTCTGAAAAACCTATGCTGATCTGCGGCGGAGGTGTTGTGAGGGGAAGAGCCCACAAGGAGTTCAACGAATTCGTGAATCTGATGGACGCTCCTACAGCCATAACGGTAATGGGCGGCGGCGGTATGGAAGGCCGCAATCCGCTTGCGACGGGCATGATCGGAATGCATGGTTCACAGGCATCGAACATCGGTGTTAACGAGTGCGATCTGCTCATAGCAGTCGGATGCAGGTTCTCCGACAGAGTGGCTCTCGATCCGGAGTCATTCGCCAGCCAGGCAAAGATCGTACATATAGATATAGACAGATCTGAGATCAACAAGAACGTTCAGACAGACCACCACATCGTCGGTGACGCAAAAGAAGTACTCAGGATGCTCAACGAGAGGCTTACCCAGCAGGATCACACCGAGTGGAAGAAGTATGTGTTCTCATTCCCTACGGAGACCATCTACGATGAAGGAGGAGACACGCTCAATCCTAAGCAGGTGTGCGATACGATCGCCAGAATGATGCCTATGGATACCATCGTCGCAACGGATGTCGGACAGCATCAGATGTGGGCGATACAGCATTTCCACTTCGATTATCCGGGACAGCTGATCACTTCGGGAGGCTTCGGTACGATGGGCTTCGGACTCGGAGCTGCTATCGGCGCAAAGGTAGGCAACCCTGACAAGATGGTGATCCACATCGCAGGAGACGGAAGCTTCCGCATGAACTGCAACGAGCTTACAACAGTGCAGCACTACGGTCTGCCGGTGATCACTTTCGTGTTCGACAACCAGACTCTGGGCATGGTCAGACAGTGGCAGAACCTTATATATAAGAAGAATTTCTCTGAGACCGACATGGACAGGGGACCGGATTTCGTGAAACTCGCTGAAGCATACGGTCTCCATGGACGCAGGGTCGATAGAGGAAGCAATGGCATGCGGAGAAGGATATGTCATCGACTGCATGCTTGATATTGACGAGATGGTAAGGCCGATGGTCGGAGGCGGAAGCCACATCACGGACTTTATGAAACTATAGGGAGGTGCGGAGCATGGAAAAAATGGACAATGCAGTAAGACAGACTCTCGCTCTCCTCGTAGATAACGAACCGGGAGTGCTGTCACAGATAGCAAGGCTGTTCTCCCGCAAGGGTTATAATATCGAGGCGTTTGCAGCCGGCCCTACGGAGAATCAGGGACTGTCGCGTCTGACAATTGATGTTATTGCTGACGAACCGCATATCGAGCTTCTTTGCAATCAGCTGCGCAAACTGTATCCGGTACGCTCGGTCAAGAGACTCAATACAGTGAACTCGATATACAGGGAGCTGATGCTGATCAAAGTTGTCACTGAAGGCGCGGACAGAAGAAACGATGTTATGCAGATCGCCAATATATTCAGGGCACAGATAATCGATGTGTCACTGGAGACACTCACGAGCGCGGCACAGCAACGATCAACGATGAATCTAAAGAAAGAGGGGAATTCAACTATGGTAAAAATGTATTATGAGAAGGATTGTAATCTTGATGCTCTTAACGGCAAGGTGATCGCTATCATCGGATACGGTTCACAGGGCCACGCTCATGCGCTCAACCTCAGAGACTCGGGCTGCAACGTGATCGTCGGACTCCGCAAGGGCGGCAAGTCATGGCCTGTTGCAGAGAAGGACGGATTCGAAGTTTATACAGTTGCTGAGGCTGCAAAGAAAGCAGACATCGTAATGATCCTCATCAATGATGAAGTACAGGCAGCAGTTTACAAGAGTGAGATCGCACCTAATCTTGAACCGGGCAATGCGATCGCTTTTGCTCACGGATTCAATATCCGTTATAAGCAGATAGTTGCACCTGAAGGCGTAGACGTATTCATGGCAGCTCCTAAGGGACCTGGACACACAGTCCGCGGAACATATGTAAACGGCAAAGGCGTTCCTTGCCTCGTTGCAGTAGAGCAGGATGCTACAGGAAAAGCATATGATATCGCTCTCGCGTATATCGCAGGAATCGGCGGAGCACGCGCAGGCATCCTCGAGACAACAATGGATGAAGAGACAGAGACAGACCTCTTCGGCGAGCAGACAGTTCTCTGCGGCGGAGTTGTAGACCTGATGCAGTGCGGATTCGAAGTGCTCGTTGAGGCAGGCTACAAGCCTGAGAACGCTTACTTCGAGTGCATCCATGAGATGAAACTGATTATCGACCTCATCAACAAGGGCGGAATCGCAGCTATGAACTACTCCATCTCCGATACTGCCGAGTTCGGTGAGTACGTATCCGGACCGCGCGTTCTTCCTCACGACGAGGTAAAGGCAAACATGCGCAAGGTCCTCGCAGACATCCAGGACGGAACATTTGCCGGAAAGTGGATCGCAGAGAACAAGAACGGCCGTACATTCTTCAACTCAAAGCGCGCACAGCTTGCAAAGCATGAGATGGAAGTTGTAGGCAAGAAGCTCAGAGACGAGATGCTGTGGAAGAATGACACGGATCTCGATTCTGCATCCAATTAATAAGGGGATATTTGGGATATGAAATCTGACAATGTAAAAGTAGGAGTTGACCGCGCGCCTAACAAGAGCCTTATGTATGCTCTTGGCCTGACGGAAGAAGAGATCAGCCGTCCGCTGATAGGCGTAGTCAGCTCATATAATGAAATAGTGCCGGGGCACATGCACCTTGACAAGATCGCTGAAGCGGTAAAGGCCGGAGTACGCGCTGCGGGCGGTACACCGATCCTTTTCCCTGCCATAGCAGTCTGTGACGGTATCGCTATGGGCCATATCGGGATGAAGTACTCTCTTGTAACGAGAGACCTTATCGCCGACTCTACAGAGGCAATGGCGATCGCTCATCAGTTCGACGGACTCGTCATGGTGCCTAACTGCGACAAGAATGTTCCGGGTCTGCTCATGGCAGCGGCACGCATCAATGTGCCGACTATATTCTGCGCCGGCGGGCCAATGCTGGCCGGCCGTCTGCCGGACGGCAGACGCACCTGCCTCTCACACATGTTCGAGGCAGTAGGCGCATACCATGCCGGAAAGCTCGACGAGGAAGGCGTGCAGTCATACGTTGAGCACGCGTGCCCTTCGTGCGGATCCTGCTCGGGAATGTACACGGCAAATTCAATGAACTGCCTTACAGAGGCCATTGGAATGGCGCTTCGCGGCAACGGAACCATTCCTGCTCCTTATTCGGCAAGGATACGCCTTGCAAAGGAAACGGGCATGCAGATCATGAAGCTGGTAGAGCAGGATATCAGACCTCGCGACATCATGACTGAAGCTGCGTTCCACAATGCAGAGACAGTAGATATGGCGCTCGGATGCTCCACCAATACGATGCTGCACCTGCCGGCCATCGCTCACGAAGCGGGTGTCGACATCAGCTTCGACATGGCAAACGAGATCAGCGGCAAAACTCCTAACCTCTGCCACCTGGCACCTGCGGGCGATACATTCATGGAAGATCTCGAAGCTGCAGGCGGAGTATATGCAGTAATGAAGGAGCTCACAAAGGGTGATCTGCTCGACACATCGGTAATGACCGTGAGCGGAAAGACCGTTGGTGAGAATATAGCCAATGCAGATAATCTGAACACAGATATCATCAGGCCATTTGATGACCCGTTCATGAAGACAGGCGGCATCGCAGTGCTCAAGGGCAACATCGCTCCTGACGGCTGCGTCGTTAAGCAGTCGGCTGTTTTGCCTGAGATGATGAAACACGAGGGTCCTGCAAGAGTATTCGATTCCGAAGATGATGCCATCCGCGTTATCTATGATGGCGGCATCAAGGCGGGAGACGTAGTCGTGATACGCTACGAGGGACCTAAAGGTGGTCCGGGCATGAGAGAGATGCTCAATCCGACTTCGGCGATAGCAGGTATGGGACTGGATGCATCTGTTGCCCTTATAACAGACGGACGATTCTCCGGAGCGACCCGCGGAGCTTCGATAGGACATGTCAGTCCTGAAGCTGCATCGGGAGGGCCTATAGGTCTGGTGAATGAGGGAGACATCATCGCAATTGACATTGCGAACAAGACGATCGAGCTCAAAGTTTCCGACGAGGAGCTCGAGGAGCGCCGCAAGACATGGGTATGCCCTGAGCCTAAGGTGAAGACAGGCTATCTTGCCCGCTATGCAAAGCTGGTCAGCTCTGCAGACAAAGGCGCAATTTTGGATTAACAGATTTTTCAAGAGACTGGAGAAATAATGGAACAGGTAAAGATTTTCGATACGACTCTGCGTGACGGAGAGCAGTCTCCGGGCTGCAGCATGAACCTGAGGGAAAAGATCGAAGTAGCCAGATGCCTCGAGAAGATGCATGTGGACATTATCGAAGCGGGTTTCGCGATCGCATCACCGGGAGACTTTGAATCGGTGAAGACTATATCCGAGACTATCAGAGGATGCACTATTGCTTCGCTCGCACGTTCGACTGCAAAGGATATCGACACGGCATGGGAAGCTGTAAAAGGCGCAGCTGACCCGCGCATCCACGTATTTATTGCTACTTCACCGCTCCACATGGAGTACAAGCTGAAGATGAGTCCGGAGAAGGTGCTTGAGCGCGCAGGCGAAATGGTCGCATATGCAAAGAAGTACTGCTCCAACATAGAGTTTTCAGCGGAGGATGCTACCAGGAGCGAGCCGGAATTCCTCAGAAAGGTAGTTGAGAGGGCTATTGCAAGCGGAGCTACTACCATCAATCTCCCTGATACTGTTGGATATACGACTCCGGGCGAGATGCGCGAGCTTATCGAGGATATCAAAAATAACGTAAAAGGTGCGGAGAAGGTCGTATTCTCAGTACACTGTCATAACGATCTGGGCATGGCTACGGCAAACGCTCTGGCAGGAGTGCTCGGAGGCGCCAGACAGGTGGAGTGCACGGTAAACGGTCTTGGCGAAAGAGCCGGGAACACTTCCCTTGAGGAAATCGTAATGGCGATTCGCACCAGACAGGATGTGACAGGACTCACCACAGGTATCGATACAACACAGATACACCGCGCGAGCCAGACAGTATACAACATCATCGGACAGACAGCTCCTCTCAATAAGCCTATAGTAGGCAAAAACGCTTTTGCGCATGAGTCGGGCATACACCAGCACGGGGTGCTTGCAAACAAGAAGACTTACGAGATAATGACTCCTGAGTCAGTCGGTATCCATGTGAACAATCTGGTTCTCGGAAAGCATTCCGGACGCCATGCGGTCGGACAGAGGCTTGAGGAGCTTGGATTTGTTCTCAGCAAGGAAGAACTCGACAGATGCTTCGATGAGTTCAAGATCGTATGCGACAAGAAAAAGAACATCACTGACGCCGATCTTGAGGCTATCGTGACTCACAACACAAACATTGTTTATGAGGATGAAGCTGAAGGCTACAAGCTCGACTGGTTCCAGATGTCAACAAGCAACTTTACCACTGCTACATGTACTGTAAGCCTCGTAAAGGACGGCGAAAAGAAAGAGGACGTAGCTCTCGGAGACGGACCGATAGATGCGGCATACAATGCGATCGATGCGATAATTCAGCCGTCCCCTCACAGCTTCGACATCTTCAACATCCACTCGATATCCGAAGGCAAGGATACGCTTGGTGACGTTACTGTAAAGGTAAACGCCTACGACAGGACGTTCACAGGAAGAGGCCTTTCTACAGATATCATGGAAGCGAGCATAAATGCTTATCTGAAAGCACTCAACAGAATGGCTGCTTATGAGCGCAAGCACAGCGACAAGGCAGCTCCTATAAAAGCAACAGAAGCATAAAAAAGGGGGACCGGAGATCATGGGCATGACAATGACACAAAAGATTCTTGCAGCTCACGCGGGACTTTCCGAAGTGCAGGCAGGCGATCTTATCGAAGCAAAGCTCGATATAGTGCTCGGCAATGACGTAACTACCCCGGTAGCCATAGGCGTATTCGAAAAGGCCGGCTTTACTGAGGTTTTCGATAACGAAAAGATCGTCATTGCACTCGACCACTACACACCGTGCAAGGATATAAAGTCTGCGGAGCTCTGCGTAACAGCCCGCGACTTTGCAAGAAAGCATAATATCAGGCATTTTTATGACGTAGGAACTGTCGGCATCGAGCACGCACTGCTTCCGGAGCAGGGTATCGTAGGCCCGGGAGACTGCATTATAGGCGCAGATTCACATACATGCACCTATGGTGCTCTCGGAGCATTTTCGACAGGTGTAGGTTCAACAGACATGGCTGCGGGAATGGCATCGGGACTCAACTGGTTCAAGGTGCCTCCGGCAATAAAGGTGGAGCTCACCGGCAAGCCGGGTCCATGCGTATCGGGAAAGGACGTCATTCTTCACCTCATAGGTGAGATCGGCGTTGACGGCGCTCTGTACAAGTCGCTCGAATTCACGGGCGAAGGAGTTGCCGAGCTGACTATGGATGACAGATTCACCATATCCAATATGGCGATCGAGGCCGGCGGTAAAAACGGCATTTTCCCTGTCGATGACAGGACGCTGGAATACATAAAGGGCAGATTCACCAGAGAACCTGCAGTTTATGAAGCCGACCCTGATGCAGAGTACGAGAGAGTCGTAACGATAGACCTTTCGGCTCTCGAACCGACCGTATCGATGCCTCATCTGCCTTCAAATACGAAGACAGTTAATGAGGCGGCAGGCCTTCACATCGATCAGGTAGTAATAGGCTCCTGCACCAACGGACGCATGTCGGATATGCGCAAAGCAGCATCGATACTTAAAGGAAAGAAGATCGCTGACGGAGTTCGCTGCATAATCATACCTGCGACCCAGCAGATATATCTTGACTGCATGGAAGAAGGCCTTCTGAAGATCTTTGTTGAAGCAGGCTGCGCCGTTTCGGCACCAACATGCGGACCTTGTCTCGGAGGACACATGGGTGTAATGGCTGCAGGCGAGAGGGCGGTAGCTACAACGAACCGCAACTTTGTCGGCAGGATGGGACATACTCAGAGTGAAGTCATACTTGCGAGTCCTGAAGTAGCGGCAGCATCAGCTCTTGCCGGCTGCATTGCGGATCCGCGTGCTCTGATCGAAGAATAAGGAGGGGACATCATGAGAGGAAAAGTATGGAAATACGGAGATCACATCGATACTGATGTCAT
>CACZGY010000092.1 GCA_902780815.1 uncultured Eubacteriales bacterium | reverse complement strand
AGAGCCATCGGACTCAAGAAAAAAGATATATACAGGATGTTTACAGGCGAGATACTGGTGATAACCTTTATTACGGCTGTGCCGGGAATAGCTATCATGTACTTCCTGCTAACTCAGATGGTGAGGATCACATATTACATAGAAGGTCTGTACATGGTTACCCCTGTGATCGCGGCAATAACTTTCGTTGTGATACTGTTGTTCAATCTGCTTGCGGGTCTTATCCCTGTCTTTGTGACAATGCGCAAGACGCCGGCGCAGATACTGGCCAGAACAGATATTTAAACAATCAAAATGCCTGCCGCAATTCCGGCAGGCATTTTATTATGCTTATAAATACTGCACTTCGCATTCCTTGAAATAGTTCTTGATCAGAGCTCTCCTTATCTCATCGACAGTAGGGAATCTCAGACCTATCTTTGCTGCCATTGACGGGTCATCGACATCGTCGTTTATCTTTGTGCCTACTATTATCTCTACCTGATCGGTCTCTCTGAGCAATGCTATCATGCGCTTTGCCGCATCTTCACTCATGTGTTTGAGAAGAGTGCCGTTGGTCAGTCTTTTTGCTACTTCAGAAAGTGTGAGCATGCCCTCGGTCACAAGATCGATACCATCGATCTTGCTTGCAGGAGGCAGGTTGCCTGCAGGCGACTTGTCAGCTTTTACATCTTTGCCGAGCTCACGGGCGACGATCTTGGCTGTTGTTCCTCCGCAGACGATTACCTGACCATCGAAGTTCTTTATGCGCTCTCCGAGCTTTTTGTCAGACTCGCGGCTGCGCGGCGCACCGGTAACTATAAGCGTACGCCGAGGCTTCTTGACAGCGATGACGCAGCAGGTGATGTCGTCATTAGGCGTGTATTTGTCATTTTTGGCAGCTTCCGTGACGATAGCTCGCGCGAGCTGTCTCGAGGATATGTCCGGGTTGTTTGTCAGCTTCTTCTGAATGAAGTCGGAGACATTGTCGGTTCCCCAACCCGTATTTTTTACAACGGATGGCAGTGATTGAACGATACGCCTCTGCGATCTGAAAACTGCATAAGCCGGATCATCTTCTCTATCTTTGGCTGTCGGACCAAGCGCTATGCCTGACTGAGCTACTCCGTCGCTGAAGAATATCAGCCTGTCACCTTCTTTCATCTCAAAAGTAGATGAATAGACGATCTCCTCCTTGATCGCTGCCTTGCGTTTCAGCCTGATCGATGTCTTATCCCATTCTACCGGTTCGATTCCTACGAACCTGAGACTGTCAGGATTGTCATACTCAGCAAGTTCCACACGTATAAAGGATTTGTCATCAGAGAAAATGATCCTCGCTATGGTAAACGTGGAATAACTGATGCCTTTCACACTGTCGATTGGAAGAGTATCCATTATGACTTCCGCGGATTTTTCCAGATCCATCGGAGAAAGCGACAGCTTGCTTGCCATGTGGGAGGTAAGGGAGGCCAGCACGTTGGCTCTTACACCGCTGCCCAGACCGTCCGAAAGGATGACTGTCATTACGTTGCTGTTCTCGTTCCTGTCAATATAGTAGACATCTCCGCCGATGTTCTGGCCGTGCTTGAAAAGCTGTGAATAATCGATATCGATACATAAATCGTTCATGCTAGACCTCACTGCTCTCTTCGGCCATCAGGCCGCCTTCTTCAGCTTCACTGTTGTTAACGTTGAACTCTTCGATAATAGAGTTGAGCATTATCTCTGTTTCCGCGGCGTTGTCACCGAGCAGAGCTGCTATCTGCTGTACTGAAGTCATGGACTTTCTGATAACTTCTTCTGCTTTCTCTATAACGGCTTCTCTTCTTACTGAAGGCGTCGTTATGTCTTCGAACATAGCTCCGAGGAGTTCCTTGTTTTCAACGAGGAAGAATGTGATCCTGTAGATCTTGCCTTTATGACGGAACCTGTACTGCTGAGGTTTGCTCATGAAGAACTGCTCGCGGAATTTCTCTTCGAACGGAACAAATGCCGATACAGGGTATCCGCGGAACGATCTCAGACCTTCAGAATCGAGGAATTCATCAGGATAGTCTTCAAAGATCTTGATGAAACGCTTATTGCATTCTGCTATTTCAAGATCATTGTTCACGATAACTACGCCGTGAGGAATGGTCGAAAGAAGGATGTCGACCTTTGTTTCTGCGTCCTTGCGCATCTTGGTAACGCACATCTCGGTCTCAGCGAGTCCTGAAAGCAGGGCTCTTGCCATGTCGCGACAGGTAGGGTAACCGCAGCCGCCGCAGTTGAGCTCATCTGCAGCTGACGTTTTACCGAGCCTGGCGAGTGCACCGCGGATCTCTTCTTCAGAGTAGCTGGCAGAAGACAGACCGGTTGAAGCAGGGGCTTCAGCGCCAAGGATACCATAGCCTTTTTCATATACTTCTCTGGCGAACTCTTCATCGCCATCGAAAATATCAGGCTCTCCCAGACGTTCAACTACGTATGACGCAACAGCCTTTTTCTGTACTACTGCCGAGTAGCTGTGAGAGGTGCCCGGACCGCTTATGCATCCGCCGTCGCAGTTGAGGGCTTCAAGGAAGTCGTTTGTATGAACGCCTCTGAGAGATGACATGACTCTTGTGATCCCGGATACCGAAAGAGCGGACTGCTCTACGAAGCGGCCCTCCCATATCTTCGAAGTCTCGATCTGACCGTTTTCGATTGGGTAAATCGCAGCTTTCCCGGCTTTTGCAGGCACGAAGTCAACAGGTATGCCCGTATCGATGTTAGCGAGGTCTATGTTTTCTTCTTCAAGCCACTCGCGGACTTCCCTGAACGTGAGAGATACATCAGGGTATCCCGGATGCTCATCCGCCTCGATTTTCTTTGCAACGCATGGCCCTATGAACACTATGACGATGTCATTACCATACAGTTTGCGCAGATAAGCGCTGTGAGTCTGCAGCGGGCTTGGCACAGGGGCGAGCGATTTTATATCCTGAGGGAAGTATTTCCTTACGAGCTCCACGACGGAAGGGCAGGCAGTCGATATGAAAGGCGCTTCGCCATGGTCTTCCATATACATGTCGAGAGCCTGCGATACCAGCGCGGCTCCAATAGCTGTCTCGGAGACGGCATGGAAACCGAGCTTGTACAGAGACCTTACAAAGTTTTCTTCATAGCCTATGAACTCCGAAACATATGATGGAGCGAGTGAGACTATGACTTTGCGCTTCGACAGGAATGCCATCCTTACCTTGTCGGTGTCATTTCTTATGACCTTGACTGAGTTAGGGCATTCGTTCACGCATGTGCCGCAGAACGTGCAGCGGTCGTATATGATCTCTGCATGTGCGTCCTTGATCTGGATCGCTTTTACAGGGCAGTGCCTTACGCAGCGGTAGCAGTCGCGGCAGTTGTTTATTTCCGTATAAATAGGATGTTTTTCCAAAACAGAACCTCCGTTAGTTATTGTTATTAGACCTGTCTAATAATTATAGCATTATTTATCCCCGTTTCGTGTCCGGTGTGATATAATATGAAAGAATTTTTGGGACAAAGATCCGGAGGTATTATATGGCATTTGCAACAGCAGAAGAATATAAGGATATGGCGGGCAACTTCATCCACGATATCATCAACGAAGACCTCGCCAGCGGAAAGCACAAAACGATAATTACGAGATTCCCGCCGGAGCCAAACGGCTACCTGCACATCGGACACGCAAAGTCGCTCTGCCTCAATTTCGGCACAGCACTCAAGTACGGCGGACGCTGCAATCTCAGATATGATGACACGAATCCGACAAAAGAAGACATCGAATTCGTAAAGTCGATCGAAGCAGACGTAAACTGGCTCGGATTCCAGTGGGATGAAAAGCTCTGGGCTTCAGATTACTTCGACACGATGTATGACGCAGCGGTAGAACTCATCAAGCAGGGCAAGGCGTTCGTGTGCGAACTGACTCCGGACCAGATCAGAGAATACAGAGGCACGCTTACTAAGCCGGGCAAGGAGAGCCCATACAGAAACAGACCTGTAGAGGAAAACCTCGAACTCTTCGAGAAGATGAGAGCCGGGGAGTTCAAGGACGGAGAGGTTTGCCTCAGGGCTAAGATCGATATGGCAAGCCCTAACATCAACATGAGAGACCCTGTCATTTACAGAGTCGTTCACGCACCTCACCACAATACGGGCGACAAGTGGTGTGTATATCCGATGTACGACTTCGCTCATCCTATCGAGGACGCGATCGAAGGCATCACACACTCCATCTGCACACTTGAGTTTGAAGATCACAGACCGCTCTATGACTGGGTAGTACGTGAGGTAGGCTGGTGGCCGAATCCTCCTCGCCAGATCGAGTTTGCACCGCTCAACATCACAACGATGCTGATGAGCAAGAGATTCATCCGCAGACTCGTAGAAGAGGGCAAAGTAGAAGGCTGGGATGACCCTAGACTTTGCACACTCGCAGGCATCCGCCGCAGGGGATATACACCTGAAGCGATCCGCAAGTTCTGCAATGATATCGGAGTAACTAAGGCAGATACGATGATCGACATAGCCCAGCTCGAGCAGTGCGTCAGAGAAGACCTCCAGCTCAAGGTTCCGGCAATCAATGTTGTAAAGAATCCTATCAAGGTGATCATCGACAACTATCCGGAAGACAAGCTTGAGATGTGCACCGTTGAGAACAACGCGAAGGTTCCTGAAATGGGAACGCGCGAGATCCCGTTCGGCCGCGAACTGTGGGTGGACGGCGATGATTTCATGGAGTTCCCTGTGAAGAAGTACTTCAGACTCTTCCCGGGCAACGAGGTAAGATTCAAAGGCGCTTACTTCATCAAATGCAACGAGGTCGAGAAGGACGCAGACGGCAACATCATTGCGCTTCACTGCACATATGACCCAGAGACACACAGCGGCAGCGGATTCGAAGGCCGCAAGGTAAAGGGCACGATCCACTTTGTTGAGGCCAGCACAGCCGTAAAGATCAGGATAAGAGAGTACGGCTATCTCATGAAAGAGAATGAGGAAACAGGAGAGCAGGAATTCGATCCTGAATCCCTGGTCGAGACATGGGGCTATGCAGAGCCGTCCGTCAGCAGTGTCAAGCCGGGCGAGAGATTCCAGTTCTTCCGCAAAGGCTACTATATCGCAGACTCAAAGCTCACAACAGACGATGAAAAGGTGTTCAACAGCATCGTAGGACTCAAGAGCTCCTGGAAATAAAACAATATGAATCAATGGAGGTGAACATATCTATATCCAGAGACCGGCAACAGATATGTCCACCTCTTTTTATGTACTTTATATCAAAAGTGTATATTTCTTAAGGTTTAAGAAATATGCACCTTTATTACGTATAATTACTGTGTATGATTGGGTAACTATCGGTACAGGAGGGCAGCCATAGAAACACTTATCAACGAGATCCTTACTTTCTCAGAAAACAATCCTGAGATCGCGGTACATATAACCACCGTCTTCCGGTGGATCTTTGTTGTGCTTGCTGCTTATATTCTCCTGATATCCATTGTATCCCTTCTTTCCACAAGAGCGACCCCGGAAATCTGGGGCTACTTCATGGTGGAGGACGGAGGTAACTACCCGCTGACCCATTGGGAGAACGTGATAGGAAGGTCCAGATCGACAGACATCCGTATCCCTCTCAGAACCATTTCCAACAACCATGCGCTTCTTGTAAGGCGGTCTGAGGACAAGTGGATGATCAAGGACCTGGGATCGAGTAACGGCACAAAGGTGAACGGCTACAGGCTTGATCCGGATAAGCGCTATGTGATAAGTCCCGGCGATCTGATCGAAATGGGAGGGACAAAGTCTACTATA
>CACZGY010000091.1 GCA_902780815.1 uncultured Eubacteriales bacterium | reverse complement strand
CCTATCGGAATGCCGTGCCTGTATCCCTGCATGAAAATTTCGCGACCGCTGTCTGTTACAGCCTTCATCAATTACCCTTAACCCTTTGAACATCTCTGTACTTACTGATGTATACTTTACCACATTCAGCGCCGGATATGCTAAAATAACTATGTATGAGATAAAACACAGGGGGCACTTAATAAATGAATAGTAAAAGATGGATATATCTCGGGATGGGCACGCTGACCCTGCTTTTTCTGGGCCTGATATACGCGTGGTCGATTTTCAGAACTCCGATCGGAGAATTGTTTCCTGACTGGAGCATATCGCAGCTGTCGCTTACATTTACGATATCGATGATATTCTTCTGCCTGGGAGGCTTTGCCGGCGGAGTGCTCAGCAAAAGGCTGAGCATAAAAGCGAGGATGCTGATCTCTGCAGTCATGCTGCTGATCGGATTCTTCATGGTCTCAACAGTCAAAACGGATTCTCCGGGAGCAAGCCTTACGATGCTCTATATATTCTACGGAGTATTCGGAGGCGGCGGTGTGGGAGTCGCTTACAACGGCGTCATCGGCACGCTTAACAAGTGGTTTCCTGACAAGGTCGGCCTGGCATCAGGAATAATGCTGATGGGCTTCGGCCTCGGCGGTCTTGTTCTTGGTTCGGTAGTGAATTCAATGATAGGATCGATGGGAATACTTCCGGTATTCAGGATACTGGGAATAGTCATATGCGTTGTCTGCGTACTCGCTGCGTTCATTATCAAGGCTCCGGGTGCGGAGGACGCAGGCGAACTGGCTGCTCTTGCCGCATCGGTATCTAAGGGCAAAAACGCCCAAAAGGATTCCTCCGCGGAAGTCAGAAACTACACGGCCGGAGAGATGCTGAAGACTCCGCAGTTCTGGTTCTTTACGATATGGGCGATACTTCTCAACTCGGCGGGACTTCTGGTCATCAACAGCGCTGCCAATATTTCTGTAGCATTCGGCGGAGCAGCGATCCTCGGAATGATAGTGTCGCTGTTCAATGGAGCCGGCAGAATAGTCGCAGGCAACAACTTCGACAGATTCGGAAGATTTACTTCAACTCTGGTAAACAATGCTTTCATGCTGATCGCCGGCATACTTCTTACACTCGGCGGCATGACAGGTGCATATATATTCATACTTTGCGGACTCGTTTTCGTTGGCCTTGCATACGGAGGATGCCCGACCATTACATCGGCATATATAAATAAAGCCTTCGGACCTGCCAACTTCCCGACGAACTTCAGTATCGCAAACTTCAGCCTCATACCGGCAGCCACGATAGGACCTATGATCTCATCGGCTCTTCTGGAATCGGCGGGAGGCAGCTACAATACAAACTTCTACGCGATAATCGGATTCTCAGCTGCCGCAGCAGTGTTCTGGATGTTGCTCAACAAGGCGAGCAATGAAAAATAAAGAGGGGTAAAACATGGACTATGATGTAATCATTATCGGAGCGGGCCCGGGAGGAATATTCGCCGCATACGAACTCACAAAGGAAGACAGAGGGCTGAAGGTCGCAGTATTTGAAGCAGGCAAAAAACTCGAGGAGAGAAAATGCCCTATAGATGGGGTAAAGGTAAAGACCTGCATAAACTGCACCAACTGTTCCATAATGAGCGGCTTCGGCGGGGCAGGAGCTTTCTCCGACGGTAAATACAATATAACAAATGATTTCGGCGGAACTCTCCATGAATACATCGGAAAGGATGAAGCTATCCGCCTGATGAAATATGTCGATGATATTAACATGTCGCACGGCGGAGAGGGAACAAAGTTATATTCGACCGCCAATTCATCGTTCAAAAAGCTGTGCATGCAGAACAAGCTCCTGCTTCTGGACGCATCGGTAAGACATCTCGGCACTGACATCAACTACATCGTACTCGGGAACCTTTTCGAAGAGCTGAAGGACAAGGCAGAATTCAGATTCAGGACACCTGTTGAGAACATCGAGGTGATTGACGGCGGATACAGGATCATAACCGCAGACGGCAGTTATACCTGCTCGAAGTGCATCGTTTCTGTCGGCAGGAGCGGAAGCAAGTGGATCGAAACTGTCTGCAATGATCTCGATATCCCTACAGAATCCAACAGAGTCGATCTCGGAGTCAGAGTAGAGCTTCCGGCGGAACTCTTCTCCCATCTCACAGATGAGCTCTATGAGAGCAAGATCGTTTACAGGACAGAGAAATTCGAAGATAAAGTAAGAACGTTCTGCATGAATCCTCGCGGAAGTGTCGTAAATGAGAACACAAACGGTATCGTCACAGTAAATGGCCACAGCTTCGAGGATCCTGAAAAGCAGACAGACAAGACGAATTTTGCGCTGCTGGTATCTAAGCACTTCTCGGAGCCTTTCAAGGACAGCAACGGATACGGCGAGAGCATCGCCAGACTTTCCAATATGCTCGGCGGAGGCGTCATAGTTCAGAGATTCGGCGACCTTATCCGCGGCAGACGTACAAATCACAAGAGACTTGCCGCCAGTTTCGTTACTCCGACCCTGAAGGCGGAGCCGGGCGATCTCAGCCTTGTCCTGCCAAAGAGAATACTTGACGGTATCATCGAAATGATATATGCGCTCGACAAGATCGCGCCGGGCACAGCAAACGATGACACTCTTCTATATGGTGTAGAGGTCAAGTTCTACAACATGGAAGTCAAGCTGGACGAGCATCTGGAAACAAAATACAAAGGGCTCTATATGATAGGAGACGGCAGCGGAGTTACTCATTCACTTTCACACGCTTCTGCAAGTGGCGTGTTCGTGGCCAGAGATATATTGAGACAGTTATAATTTCAACGAAAGGAGCACGGCATCCATGAAAAACGTTAAATGTCTTAAGTGCATAAAGTGCGGAAAGGAATACGAAGCGCTTCCTGACGCTACTACATGCGAATGCGGGGGTATTCTTGATGTAATCTATGATTATGATTACATCAGAGAAAACTTTACACCTAACGACATATCGTCAAGTGACAACTACACGATGTGGCGTTACCGTCCGTTCCTGCCGGTAGAGGAGGATACAGTTCAGCCGCCTCTCAGAGTAGGCTGGTCGCCTCTCTATGAGGAGCCGAGAATGGCTGAAAAGCTTGGGATCAGGAAGTTCTGGCTCAAGGACGACGGCCTCAATCCGACTGCTTCACTCAAAGACAGAGCAAGCTCCATGGGAGTTGCAAAGGCGATCGAGGCAGGCTATGACACGATCGCGTGCTCCTCGACAGGAAACGCAGCGAGCTCGCTTGCAGGCAATGCCGCGGCAGCCGGACTTAAAACTTACATCTTTGTCCCTGAAAGAGCGCCTATCGGCAAGGTGGCTCAGCTCCTCATCTTCGGAGCAACTGTCGTCTCGGTCAAGGGAAATTATGAAGAAACTTTCGAACTGTCAAAAGCAGCGATTGATGAGTACGGCTGGTACAACAGAAACGCTGCGATCAACTGCTATCTGATGGAAGGCAAAAAAACTGTCGCTCTCGAGATAGCAGAGCAGCTGGGGTGGAAAGTTCCTGATTACGTTGCTCTGTCGGTTGGTGACGGATGCACTATCGGCGGAGTGTGGAAAGGATTCAAAGACCTTTATAACGCGGGATTCACGGACAAGCTGCCTAAGATCATTTCTGTACAGTCTGTCAACACATGCCCTATCAACAGGGCGGCGCGCACAGGTGAGCCTTGGGAACCAATGGAAGAGAACACTCTTGCTGACTCCATTTCGGTAGGCGTACCTCGCAACCCTGATAAGGCCATCAATGCGATACTGGAATCCGGCGGCATCCCGGTGGAAGTAACAGATGATGAGATTCTTGAAGCCATGAGAGTCACCGGCAGAGAATGCGGAGTGTTCGGTGAGCCTGCGGGCGTTACCGGCATGGCAGGACTTACAAAACTCTGCAGAGAAGGAAAGATCCCTGCTGATGCAAGCGTGGTGGCTATTGTAACCGGTAACGGACTCAAGGATACCGCAAACGGCATAAAGGCGGCAGGGGAACCGATAAAACTGGAGCCGGATATCGAAAAATTCCGCGCGGTCTATGAAGAGCTGAACAAATAAAAATGATACCTGTGAATACGCATATATTTATTGACATATAAAAAATTTTTTGGCATCATAAAAATATACGAGAAAACTAAATCTATATGTTGAAAATATACTGTTATAGCTAAAGACTACGGAGGTACAAAATGCTTGATCTCACTATTAATGAAAAAGGCTTAAAAAACAACATCGAGCGCGCCAAAGCCCAGAATATCATCCTGCCAACATATCAGCAGATGATGCATCCTGAAAAGGTGCCTCAGAAGATCCTCGACAAGCTTGCAAAGACAGGCCTCTGGGACGTAGATCCTGTAAACCTGTTCCGTATCACATGGAAGAATGAACAGAAGGAATCCGGCGGACTCTTCCACGGTCCTAACTACATCGTTATTCCGCCTGAACTCTCCGGCGTAAAGTGCAAGATCATCTGCATGATCGGCAAATGGTTCCCTACAGGCTGCCACAAGGTAGGAGCTTCCTACGGATGCCTCGTTCCTGAGCTCGTTACAGGTCAGTTCGACTCCGGCTATCATAAAGCAGTATGGCCTTCTACAGGCAACTACTGCAGAGGCGGCGCATTCGACAGCGCACTCCTTGGAGTTTACTCCGTAGCCATCCTTCCTGAAGGAATGAGCAAGGAAAGATTCGACTGGCTCAAGAACATCGCAAGTGAAGTTATTGCTACACCTGGAACAGAGTCCAATGTAAAGGAGATCTTCGACAAGACTCATGAACTCAGGGAGACAAGAGAAGACGTATGGATCCTCAACCAGTTCGAGCAGATGGGCAACTACATGTGGCATTACAATGTAACAGGTAATGCTATCGCAGAAGCATTTGAAGAGATGAAGGGCGAAAATGACAGACTCTTCGGAATGGCATTCACATCCGGCTCAGCAGGAACAATGGCTTCCGGAGACAGGCTCAAGGAGCTCTATCCAGGAGCTAAGCTGGCAGTTGGTGAAGCTCTGCAGTGCCCGACACTTCTCGACAACGGATTCGGCGCACACCGCATCGAAGGAATCGGCGATAAGCACGTTCCATGGATCCACAACATCAAGAACACTGACATGGTCATCGCAATCGACGACGAAGACTCCCAGAACCTCCTAAGACTCTTCAATGAGAAGGTCGGACGCGACTATCTCAAAGAACAGGGAGTTGATCCTGAACTCGTTGATCTTCTCGGATACTTCGGCATCAGCGGCATAGCCAACCTGCTCTGCTGCATCAAGATGGCCAAGTACTATGAACTGACAGAGAACGATGTACTGGCAACAGTCATGACAGACTCTTCAGACATGTATAAGTCCAGAATCAAAGAACTCCAGGATGAGCAGGGCGAGTACACTCACGAGAAGGCCGCTCTCCACTATAATAAGCACATCCTCGACGAGAAGGCAGACAACCTCCTCGAGCTCAGATATATTGACCGCAAGCGGATCCACAACCTCAAGTACTACACATGGGTCGAGCAGCAGGGCAAGACAGTTGACGAAATCAACGCTCTCTGGTACGACGAGGAGAATACTTGGGGAGCTCTCCGCAAGGAAGCAAGCAAGGTAGACGAGCTTATCAACGAGTTCAACGAGGCTACAGGACTTCTCAAAAACCTGTAAGATTTTTCAAAAAATTATGGAAAATACACAAAGGAGGCTGTTGATAAACAGCCTCCTTTTGTGCGTTGAAATAAGCGGAACAAAAGCCCCGAAACATAAAACCATTTTGCCTTTTTTTCTTGTCTTTGATGATGTGAAGAATTATAATAAATTCATCATAAACCTATCTGCTGATACGTTAGGATAGTGTTCTCAAAATGCGGTCGGCAGAGTTTTCTGTGTATTTATATAACAGGAGGATAATGATTATGAAGAAAAGACTTATTGCTTTATTGGTTTGCTTAGTAATGGTAATGATGCCAATGCTGGCAGCCTGCGG
>CACZGY010000090.1 GCA_902780815.1 uncultured Eubacteriales bacterium | reverse complement strand
CCCGGAGCGCGTGAAAGAAATAGTCGAAAGCATTGAAATAAGGCCGTTTGAGATGAAGCTAAGGGGTATAGGTGCTTTCAGGGACCTCTGGTGGGTCGGGACTGATAACAGCGCGCCTCTCATGGCGATCAGCAGGAGGCTCAGGCGCGCGCTTGCGGAGGCGGATATTCCTTTTGATAAAAAGAAGTTCTCGCCACATATCACGATAATACGAAGAGCCGATGGCAGGCTTTCAGAAGAGGCAGCTGATGAGATAGCGGCCTGCGGAGGAGCGGCGATGACTGTTGATCACATCTCGCTGATGCGCTCTGACCGCGGCAAATACGGTATGGTATATACAGAATTATGATGAAAACCCAGATAGGCTCATACAGCCGGTAGATGATCACGACATTGAAGTGCTCGACAGCGAGGTCGCGGAGATCGAAAGGCTCGCGGACGGCAAAGGGTTCACACTGGCAGCGTTCAAGGTAGGTGACTGGAATGCGGACCTCTCGCCGTGGGAAGCGCCTCCTGTCTTCGGAAGCGAAGGCTTTGCCGGAGGAGCGGAAGCTACGCTGAAATATGTCACGGAGCAGCTGATACCGGAGCTTACCGGCACAGGCGATGCACAGATATTTATAGGCGGATATTCGCTGGCGGGATTCTTTGCGCTGTGGGCGGTGTATCAGATGGATCTGTTCAGCGGGGCAGCAGCGGCATCGCCGTCAGTATGGTTCCCGGGCTGGATCGACTATGCTGAGAAGAATTCGGTAAAGGCCGGAAGGGTGTACCTGAGCCTCGGTGACAGGGAAGAAAAAACAAAGAACCCTGTAATGCGTACGGTTGGCGACAATATCCGAAGACAATACGAGCTGCTTCAGGAGGATCCCGGCTGCAAAAGGAGCAGGCTTGAGATGAATCAGGGGAACCATTTCAAAGAGCCGGATATACGTACAGCGAAGGGCTTTGTCTGGCTGCTGAAGGAGAACTGAGAATGAGCGAATCTAATTTAAAACCAATAACAATTGAGCACGTTGATAGATACGGAGAAATATACGCGAAAGCTTTTTCCGTCGAACCGTGGAATGATCCATGGAAGACGGAAGATGCCGTTATACACGTGAGGGAGCTGCTCGAATCAAAACAGGCATACGGCCTTGAGTATGTCATTGATGGAGAGATAGCCGGATTCATCCTTGGGACTTCGATGCTGTTCCACTACGGGAGGATGTTTGAAATAAATGACCTGGCTGTGGATCCCGCTTTCCAGGGGAGGGGAATTGCAAAAGAACTCCTTGAAAAGTGTATTTCAGACATGAGGGAGCGGGACATCGCAGGCCTTAATCTTATAACCGAGGCAGAGGGTTTCCTGCCTGAATTCTATGAAAGATATGGGTTCAGCCGCGAAAAGCGGGTGATCCTGATGGGGAGAGAATTATGAGCAATATTCCAAAAGATCCGAACCTGCTTTTCAGCTTTATCAATATGCAGCTCAGGGACAATTACGCCTCGTTTGAGGAGTTCTGCTCGGCCAATGATGCTGACCCGGACGAGCTGATAGAAAAGCTGAAGACTGCCGGGTTCGAATACAACGCAGATCTGAACCAGTTCAGATAATGAAGGCACGATCACTAAAAGGGAGTAGCTTTAAAAATGAATCAGGCTGTATCCATAACAATTGAACCGCTCGATGTGGAGCTCTCGGTCTGCAAGGTCGGGGACTATTCGCAGGTAGATATCTGCAAACCGTTCTGCTTCACCGGAAGCACGGATGAGGAGTTCTCGCTCGTCTGCCCTACGGAAATCGTACCAGGCAACACGACGGAACGGGATGACGGATGGCGTGCTTTCAGGATAGTCGGCGTGCTGGATTTCTCGCTTGTGGGAATACTTGCAGGCATATCGGAGATCCTGGCGGAGAACGGGATCGGCCTGTTTGCGGTTTCTACATACAATACGGACTACATTCTTACAAAGGCGGAGAATTTCAACAGAGCGCTCGATGTGCTCAGAGAAGCAGGTTATACGATCAGATAAAAGGGAAATCAGGGACATGAGGATCATCAGAGACAGTGAAATGAATGAAAGCAGCCATGTGGCTGTGCTTGAAGTCAGGTATCCGGAAAGCTCCGATTGGGACATTGCGGCTTTTGAACAGCTGCGCGACCGCGAGCTTGATGCTCTGCGTAAAGAAGGGGAGAATTACGACCGCGAGACCTGGTTCAGGCAGGACCCGTATTTCAGATACTTCCGCAAGTTCAAGAAGACGTATCCTGTCATGATGCAGGTGGAGTCGTTCCTGCTGAAGGGACGGTTGTTCCCGGAGGGGAAATACATAAATGCGGTAGCTTTTCTGACAGAGATGAAGACAAGGATGCTAATGGGAACGCACGATGCTGAGCG
The DNA here is from genome assembly GCA_902780815.1 of uncultured Eubacteriales bacterium. Lineage (GTDB taxonomy): Bacteria > Bacillota > Clostridia > Peptostreptococcales > Anaerovoracaceae > Crickella. The sequence goes on along the minus strand of CACZGY010000090.1, from coordinate 5,471 downwards.
TGTGGACGGCGATATAGTCTTTTACACCGAGACTGAAAAGGTTCCGTTCCCGAGCATTCACGGATCGGAAGGCCACAGCTACCCGGGAGACACTACCGGACGCGATGACGAGGGCGTTATCATAAGCATGATAGCAGGCGCTGACAGCAGGACCTGTCTTCAGGAAGACAGCAGACATGTGCTGTATCTGGTGTTTGGCACACCGTCGACATCTGCGGAAGTCCTGAATGAATGCCTTGATCAGGTGGAGGAATACGCGAAAACGCTGGCTCCGGATGCTGAAACAGAGAGGTATTTCGTATGATCCCTCCGATTCATATAAGAGAAAGTGCATAAAATAGCGATATGAAGTATGCTGTCGCATATATAATTATTGTAAATATACTGGCGTTCTGCCTGTATGGCATGGATAAATCCGCCGCGATAAAGCAAAAGCAGCGGATTCCGAACCGCGTACTGTTGCTGACGGCGGTTTTTGGCGGTTCTTTGGGGGCATTGGCGGGGATGTACACATTCAGACATAAAACTAAAAAGTGGTATTATACTATTACTGTTCCTGCGCTGCTTATCATACAGATCGCGGCGGCTGTTTTGCTGCTTAATTCCTGCGGAGGCGCGTCATATAATAAAATCTCGCAGGACGAGGCAATGCAGATGATGCAGGAACAGACAGACTATCTGATAGTTGATGTTCGCAGACCGGATGAGTTTGCTGAGGGGCATATCGCCGGAGCCATCAACGTTCCGAACGAGGAGATCACTGATGAGATGCCGGAGCTTTTGCCTGACAAAGAGCAGATCCTGCTGATATACTGCCGCAGCGGCAACCGCAGCAAGGAGGCATCGCAAAAACTCGCCGAAATCGGCTATACAAACGTGTACGAATTTGGCGGTATAAACACCTGGGAAGGAGAGATAGTGACCGGTGAATAAGCCGGCCGCAGTAAGGAGAACACTTAGGAATGACAGGTAAGTTTTGCAGAGAGTGTGGCACAAAACTCGTGCCGAAAGAATTGGAAAATGAAGGGATCGTACCATATTGCCCGGAATGCGGGCAGTACAGGTTCCCTCAGTACAATGTGGCAGTAAGCATGATAGTAGTCAACGAGGAGAAGGACGAGATCCTGCTCATACAGCAGTATGGCAGGACGTCATACATTCTGGTTGCGGGCTATGTGAGCAGGGGCGAGTCACTCGAGGATGCTGTGGCGAGAGAGGTCAAGGAGGAGACCGGAATGACGGTCTCACACATGAAGTTCAACCGTACACAGTTCTTTGAGAAATCTGACACACTTATGTGCAATTTCACAGCATTCGTGAAGGATTCGTCCGAACTGCACACGAATTTTGAGGTCGACAAGTACGCGTGGTTCACGCGCGATGAAGCGAGGGCAAACATCCGCCCGAACAGCCTGGCGGAGTTTTTCCTCGTATCTTATCTGGATGAATAACAACGTATTTTTATAACAGGGATCAAGGAGGCAGACTATGAGTAAGGTAAATGATTTTCTGACTGAAGCCGGTGTATTTTATCTGGCAACTGTGGACGGCGACCAGCCAAAGGTAAGACCGCTTGGAGCACATCTTGAGATGGACGGCAAGGTCCTCTTCGGTGTAGGAGATTTCAAGGACGTATATAAGCAGCTCGTTGCAAATCCTAAGGTCGAGATCGCATGCGCTAAGCCTGACGGACACTGGCTCCGCTACACAGGCAAGGCAGTATTCGAGACAGATCCGAAGTACGCAGAGGCAAATCTCGAGGCAATGCCAATGCTGAGAAAAATCTACAATGAAGAGACCGGAAACAAGCTTATGATGTTCCACCTCGAGGATGCGACTGCTGTTGACATCCCGATGATGGGACCTGGAGAGGATTTACTGAAATGAGAAACATTCTTGTAGTAGTTGACATGCAGAATGACTTCATCGACGGGGCGCTTGGCACACCTGAGGCGGTCGCGATCGTTGAGAACGTGAAGGCCAGGATACGCGAGTATGATCCAGCTGATATTTTCGTGACGATGGATACACACGCACCAAACTACCTTGAGACGCAGGAAGGAAGGAATCTCCCGGTGGAGCACTGCATCAAAGGCACGGAAGGCTGGAGGATCAGGAGCGATATTGCTGCTCTGCTTCCTGACTGGCATATCTATGAGAAGCCGACATTCGGAAGTGTGGCGCTCGCAAAAGACATTGCGGACATCGCTGCGAATGAAGACATAGAGATCGAAGTGCTTGGACTCTGTACAGATATCTGTGTAGTATCAAACGCACTCCTGCTGAAGGCATATATGTCTGAAGTGAAGATATCGGTGGATCCGTCATGCTGTGCGGGAGTAACGCCGGAATCACACGAGGCGGCACTGAAAACTATGCAGATGTGCCAGATCGGAGTTTTGTAAAAAATAAAAGAATAATTAAAGGAGAAAAAATGAAGACTTTAGTTGCTTATTTTTCGGCGAGCGGCAATACTGCTTCACTTGCGAAGAGGGTCGCTGAGGCTGCAAAGGCTGACCTCTTTGAGATAAAGCCGGTTGAGCCATATACAGATGCAGACCTCAGATGGACAAATCCGCTTGCAAGATGCAATAAAGAGAAGCTCGGTAAAAAGAACGTTCCGATCGCTGACAGGGTAGAGAACTTCGATGAATATGAGCTGGTGCTTATAGGCTTCCCTGTATGGTACTATGCTGCTCCGAATATAATCGAGACATTCGTTAAAAGCTACGACTTCAGCGGAAAGAAAGTCGCTCTGTTCGCAACGTCGGGAGGAAGCGATATAACGAAGGCTCCGGGAAAGCTCCAGCCGCTCATGAAGGGAGAGATCGTCGGGGCGAAGCTGTTCAGACCGGATGAAAGTTTTGCGGAACTGAATGTCTGGACAAACAGCCTGAAATAGCAAAAAACAACCAAAGGACTGAGGCGTATAATGCTGTACATAATCCGACATGGAAAGACTGAAATGAATAGCAGGATGCTCATGCAGGGCAGAAGCGACCACCCGCTCAACGAGGCGGGAATAGCTCAGGCTGAAGAGGCCGCTGAGCGCTTTGCAAAAATGGGCGTGAAGATCGACAAGGTCTATACGAGTCCGCTGGTACGGGCAGTGCAGACTGCGGAAAAGATAGCACCGGATGCGGATATCACTGTCGATGAGAGGCTTATCGAGATGGACTACGGTCCGTACGAGGGAATGGACCTCAGGAATCCGGCTCCGGAGGTCATGGGTTTTTTCATGGATTTCGTAAATGTACCGGCACCGGAAGGAATGGAGCCGCTCCCTGCGATAGTCAGGAGGCTCGGTGAGTTTCTTGAGGAGATCGTCAAAGAGGCGGAGAACAGCAACATCCTTATCTCGACCCATGCGATAGCTATGAAGGGTGCGCTCGAATACCTGACGCCGGAATCGAAAGGCAGCTACTGGGCAAAAAATATAGGAAACTGCGATATCTATGCGTCAGAAGTGAAGGATGGGAAATTCTCTGTCCCGGTTTGTATAGAAGACGGAAAAAACCGCTGGGAAGGCGCAGAATAGGAAGATATGGAATACAGAAAACTCGGAAATACAGGACTTGAAGTAAGCGTTATAGCGCTCGGATGCGAAGCGTTTGTCGAAGACAACAGCACGGCAAAATCGTTTCTCGATATGGCCGAAAAAGCAGGGGTCAATTACTTTGACCTTTTTTCGCCTGATCCTGCGGCCAGATCTGCGCTTGGTGAAGCGCTTAAAGGAAGACGTGAGAAATTCATCATACAATCGCACATCTCTTCCGTATGGCTACTGCGACGCAGAGAGCGACTGGCAGACAATAAAGGACAACGGCATAGTCGAGTACGCAAAGCAGCTGAAAGCAGAGGGAAAGATCCGTCATATAGGACTATCGTCGCACAACCCGAAGGTTGCGATCAAGGCAATAGAGGAGGGCGACATCGAGGTGCTGATGTTCAGTATCAATCCGGTGTACGACATGCTGCCGGGAACGGAGGTCGTGGATGACCTCTGGGCAGATGAGGTCTATGAGGGCGGATTCGTCAACATGGATCCTGAGCGTCAGAGGCTGTACGAGCTCTGCGAGAGCATGGGCGTCGGAATCACGGTCATGAAGGCATTTGCGGGAGGTGATCTGCTGAGCGCTGAGATGTCTCCTGCGGGCGCGGCGCTGACACCGGTGCAGTGCATAAGCTATTGCCTGTCGAGACCGGCCGTGGCTACGGTCTGCTCGGGGGCCAGAAATGATGAACAGCTGGCCGAAAGCATCGCTTATTGTGACGCGACAGAGGCTGAGCGCGACTATGCCGAGGCGTTTGCGAGCTTCCCGAAGGTGAGCTGGAGCGGACACTGCATGTACTGCACGCACTGTCATCCATGCCCGGCTGAGATAGACATTGCTTTCGTTACGAAGCTCCTGAACCTCGTCATAGCGCATAATGAGTCGAACGGTATAAAAGAGGGAACTGAAGGGTTCCGCGTGCCGGATACCGAGAGGATGCACTACGAGGTTCTTGAGAAACATGCGGGCGACTGCCTTCAGTGCGGCATGTGCGAGACAAGATGTCCGTTCGATGTTAAAATACGTGAAAACATGGATCACGCTGTAAAGGTGTTCGGATATTAAAGAAGGTATCGGGATGAAGCAGTATATAGTTGACGCGTTCACGGATAAGCCGTTTGCCGGGAATCCGGCGGCAGTATGCGTGATGGACAAGTGGCCGTCTGAAGCTTCCATGATGAAGCTGGCCATGGAGAACAATCTGTCAAGTGGCCGTCTGAAGCTTCCATGATGAAGCTGGCCATGGAGAACAATCTGTCGGAGACGGCGTTCATAGTGAAGGAGGAGGAAGGCTATCATCTGCGCTGGTTCACGCCTGGAAGCGAGGTGGAGCTTTGCGGACATGCCACACTGGCCTCGTCTTTCGTGATACTGAATTTTGTTGAGCCGGAGAGTTCATCGGTCAGTTTCAATACGATGAGCGGTGTGCTTACGGTAACGCGCAGAGGCGACCTCTATGAGATGGATTTTCCGACATATGATCTGAAAGAGATCCCGGTCACAGACGACATGGAGAAGGCTTTCGGGGTGCGCCCGGTGAAGGCTGTTCTTGGACTCGATCTCGTATGCGTGTTTGAGACCGAAGAGCAGGTGCGGAACATGGAGCCTGACCAGAGCATGCTCATGAGGATCGAAGGGCGCATACAGAATGCTACAGCGACAGGAAGCGAAGCGGACTGCGTCTCAAGAAGCTTCTGCCCTAAGGTGGCAATCGCTGAGGACCCTGTCTGCGGATCGGCTCACTGTCAGATCGCGGATTACTGGTCGCAGGTGCTGGGAAAGAATGAGATACTGGCTTATCAGGCATCAAAGCGCGGCGGGTATCTGTACTGCGAGCTGAAAGGAAACGGACGCATCTCCATAAGCGGAAAAGCCGCGCTGGTGGCGATATCTGAGATAGTGGCAGAACTATAGATT
>CACZGY010000089.1 GCA_902780815.1 uncultured Eubacteriales bacterium | reverse complement strand
ACATGCTGATTTTTCTTGGCGTTCTTCTCTTTCTTCTGCTGCTCATAGCGGTATTTGCCGTAATCAAGGATCTTGCAAACCGGCGGGTCAGCGTTAGGCGAGATGTTTACCAGATCGAGTTCAGCTTCTTCTGCAAGAGACAGAGCTTCATCGATACTCACGATACCGCGCATCACTCCTTCTTCGTCAATGAGACGTACAACATCAGCCCTTATTTCATCATTGATCTGGGTCTGATTCTTTTTATTATCTCTGGCGCTAATGGTTCTGTTCCTCCCTTTCCAAATAGAGCACCTGAATCTGTTAATGTCCGTAAATCAAAATTTGCGGACGCACAAGCATCCGCAAATAAGACATTTCTGAATCTTATGTGGCCCTACCAACGCTAGTCTGTAAGGCGAGAAGCGGATAACTTCTGCTTTGACCTCGCTTATTATATGCATGAGCACGGGCGTTGTCAACAAAAATATGTTAAAATCTTCAGTGTGTAAGCCGCATTTAATCTATTAACAACACGCAAATGAACAAAACAAGAATCATACTTGCCTCTGCTTCACCCAGAAGGCTTGAAATAATGAATAAGCACGGTATGGAGCCGCTGGTTATGCCACAGGATACTGATGAGCACCTGCCTGATGGTATTGGCATGACCGAAGCTGTCGAAGCCCTCGCCGCTCAGAAGGCGCGCGCCTGCTTCGATGTCCTGAAAGATGATCCCCGTTATGACGGTTATCTGATAATCGGGGCTGATACCATCGTCTGGAAAGATGAGATAATGGGAAAGCCTGTAGATGCGGATGATGCGTTCCGTATGCTCGATAAGATACGAGGTACCTTCCACTATGTAGTCACAGGAATTTGTATGATCGATAAAAGCAGCGGACATGAAACACTGCTCAGCGATGTGACCACGGTGCACTGTGTTGCTTATTCCGATGACGATATACGGAACTACATCTCCATGGCGGAGCCGTATGACAAAGCCGGATCATATGCTATACAGGGCTATTTCGGCCGCTATATCGACCATATAGACGGTGATTATGAAAATGTGGTAGGTCTTCCTTTCTACCGGATAGAAAGTGCTCTGAAGGAATACATCTGAGAATCAGGAACAATATAAGAGCGGGCTGATGAGGTTACTCAAATGCCCGCTTCGTAACACCATGCAGAAATTGGCTGCACAGTGGAATGAAACAGTCCGCGCTGCGTACTGTTTTTGGCTTTATCAGTTGAAGTATCTGAATACTCCTTTTACTTTTCCGACTACCGTTACATCCCTGGCGATTATCGGATCCATGTAATCGTTCTCCGGCTGAAGTCTGATATGATCAGCCTCCCTGTAAAACCTCTTTACAGTTGCTCCGGCCTCGTAATCATCGTTGACGAGAGCTACAACGATCTCACCATTTGACGCTTCATGAGATTCCTGCACTATCAGATAGTCTCCGTCGTTGATACCTACATTCACCATACTGTCACCATGTACGGTAAGAATAAAGTTGTTTCCTGATCCGACAAATCGTGCAGGTACAGGCATCTCATCGACGATGTTCTGCTCTGCCAGAACAGGCTCACCTGCAGCAACTCTTCCTATAACGGGAAGCGCTACCGTATCATATGATACTTCGGGTGCTTTTATGTATTCATTCTCTACAGGAAGCACCGTTCTCGGCTTTGCCGGATCCTTTTTGACAAGGCCTTTATCCTCAAGCGCCTTGATATCGCTGTGCACCGTAGACGTTGACTTGATCTCGAGTGCCGCGCAGATCTCTCTTACAGTTGGCGAGTAACCTTTTGAGGCTATTGTCTTTTTCATAAATGCGAGGATGTCGTTCTGGCGCTGTTCACTCTTTTTCATGGCTTTCCTCCGCTATTTGTACTGATGATCTACCAGATCATTTATATTCAGTTCATGGCCGTATTCGTTCCAGTCATCATAGATGCGGCCTGTCTGTCTGATGATGATGTCTCCGACAATGCCATCGACCTTAGCGAACGGCAGAGTCTTGTGATATGTTATTTTGCTGCCATCGCGTTCAAACACGAATCCTGTTCTGAACCTTTCCTTTTCCAGAGGATACTTGTACTCACAGATCTCCGAAATCAGTTTGAAAAGATTATCATTATCAGTATCGAATACGTTCTCAAGTGTCAGGAACGAATAGTTTGCTCTGAGCTGAATCTCATGGCCCTTGAATCTGTCGAGGAATTTTATAAGTTTTTCCTTGGTTTCAGGGTCTTTCGCATCTTCAAACACCACGCAGTTGATCCTTGTTCTGAACTTCAGAAGGTCAAAAATCTCATCAGGACATTCCTTTACATAGTGCTTAAGATGCCTGGACACGTTTATACAGCTGATGCGGTCAGCATACTTATTAAGCACTGCCGCTACGTCTTCTATCGTCTGTCCTTCTCCTACAGGCATAGTGGTATTGATATAGATGTGGTGCCCCTCTTCAATATGATCAAGTATATCCTGAAGTGCTTTGAGCTCTGCGAGAGGCTCTCCTCCCGTAAGTACAATATCATTATGAGGGAATATCCTGTTCAGGAGATCGAGAGACCTGTAGCATCTCTGAAGATCAAATCCCGATGTGTCTCTGTACTCTTTCTTGTTTACGCAAAACGGACATGCATTATTACAGTCATACGGTACGAACATGGTAACCGTAGGACCGATTTTTGGAAAATCTTTTTTCATCTAAGTGTATCCCTGTTATTAACGGCCTTTTGTATTTATGTGTTTTACGCGTAAATAATAGCACTTGAACATCTGTTTGTAAATATTGGTATAAATTAGTTTATAAAATAACTTGATATGACGTGGGCATTGAGTGTTACAATGGGTCTGTAATCAATAATTCAAGGCACTATCTTATGGAGGCAGACAATATGAAAATCGGATTTCTTGGCGCAGGAGCAATGGGAGGTGCCATCCTCTCCGGAGCTATCAAAGCAGGTGTCGTACAGCCTGCTGATGTATATTTATATGATGTTTCTGAAGCAATCACAGCCAAGTATGCTGAACTGGGATGCAATGTTGTGTCGAGCAACAGGGAGCTTGGTGAAACCGTAGACATCCTTCTATCCTGTGTGAAGCCGCAGTACGCTGCAGGAGCTCTCGCTGAACTCGGAGATACTCTCGACGGCAAGGCAATGATCTCTATCATGGCAGGACTCACCACGGAAACGATCCGCAAAATGACCGGCGGAAACTTCAGGCTCCTCAGACTCATGCCTAACACTCCGGCCCTTGTCGGAATGGGCGCCTTCGCTCTGGATGCGGGCACTGACCTCACTGACGAGGAGAAGGCTTTCGCACAGAAGCTTTTTGAATCCCTCGGAATAGTCGAATGGATGTCTGAAGACCTGATCGATACAGCCTGCGGTCTTTCCGGAGCAGGCCCTGCATATATCTATCTTGTTATAGAAGCTCTCGCAGACGGCGGAGTTGCCAAAGGCCTTCCTAGAAAAACAGCTCAAAACCTCGCAGCGCAGACAGTCATGGGTGCTGCCAAGATGGTTCTCGAAACAGGCCAGCATCCGGGATTCCTCAAAGATCAGGTTTGCTCACCGGGAGGCAATACCATCGTGGGTATCAAGACACTTGAGGAGCATGGAGTCCGCGGAGCGTTCATCGATACGGTAATAAAGTCTACCGAACGCACAAAGGAACTCGGCAAAGGAAAATGATTTAAGACAATTAAAAACCCGGTTCGTCATGAATGAACCGGGTTTTATTTTTTTTTAGAATAATGCTCCTGCCCCGTATGTCACGGTGGTCACGATGACTCCGGCAATCAGCACTCCCAGTATTATGGCAGGCATTGCCCTCTTCAGCCTCATATCCATCATCGCGGCTACGAGTGCTCCGGTCCAGGCTCCGGTGCCCGGCAGCGGTATTGCTACCAGCAGCACCAGCCCCCAGAACTGGTATTTAAGCACTACTTCCTTGTTTTTCTCGGCTTTAGCCTCAAGTCTGCTCACAAATCTGTCGAGTCCGGCACTTATCATTCTCAGCCACTCGAACACCTTGCGAGTGAAAACAACAAGAACCGGTATAGGTACCAGGTTGCCGATCACCGCTATGATGAACGCTGCAGGCACGCTAAGACCTGCGATAACTCCGTAAGGAATCGCTCCTCTCAGTTCCACGACCGGAACCATTGACATTAAAAATGTGATAATTGCAGCTTTGAACAAATATGCCCCCTTTTAGCACTCGATAAGGAATGCCTTATATCCTTTATAGGCTTCGTACAGGTCGGACTTGCTGAGCGTCTCCCAAGGTGAGTGCATCGAAAGGATCGGCACTCCGCAGTCGACTACCTGCATCCCGTACAGGGAGAGGATATACGCGATAGTCCCGCCTCCTCCTGCATCAACCTTGCCGAGTTCGGAAGTCTGATAAACAACACCGTGTTTATCCAGGACTCTTCTGATCAGGCCGAGGTATTCAGCGTTTGCGTCATTTGCACCGGATTTTCCTCTTGCGCCGGTATATTTATTGAAAGCGAGTCCGTGACCGAGCTTTGCAGTGTTTTTCTTTTCGAATCTGTCTGCATAAAGAGGATCAAATGCTGAGCTGACATCTGAACTGAGCATGCGGCTGTTTCTCAGGCATCTTGCCAGATTGAGTTCGCTGTAAATGCCCATTCTGTCGAGGATCTCTCTCATCATATCTTCAAAGAAATGAGATTCCATTCCGGTAGCTCCGACACTGCCGATCTCCTCTTTGTCAACAAAGAGTCCGCAGGACGTAGTCTTAGGATCGACTACGTCAAGCATCGCCGCAGCAGAAGGATATGCGCAGCATCTGTCATCATGTCCATATCCGACTATCATGGAGCGGTCCAAACCTGCTTCTCTTGCTTTGCCGGCAGGAACAGCTTCTATTTCTGCTGAAACAAAGTCATCCTCTTCGATACCATACTCGCTCTTCAGAAGATCAAGCAGCTGTGCCTTAACAGCATCTTTCTCTTCTCCCTTAAGAGGCTTGCTTCCTACCAGAATGTCAAGGGATTCTCCCTCTACAGCTTTTGCTGCAACTTTATTCATCTGCTCGGATGCCAGATGAATAAGAATATCGCTTATCACAAACACAGGATCATCATCCTTCTCACCGATACTTACAGTTACCTTTGTGCCGTCAGTCTTTACAACTACACCGTGAAGTGCGAGAGGCATTGTAACATACTGGTACTTCTTGATGCCGCCATAATAATGAGTATCAAAGTAGGCAAGTTCATCAGACTCATACAGCGGATTCTGCTTGAGATCGAGTCTAGGAGAATCGATATGAGCTCCAAGTATGTTCATTCCGTCCCTGACGATGTCTTCTCCGATGTTGAGCAACATGACCATCTTGTCCATGTTGACGGCATAAACCTTATCGCCACTTGTCAGTTTTTCATCATTTGCGATGATTTCAGCAAGATCTCTAAATCCCTTCTCCTTTGCCATAGCGACAATCTGTTCAGCACACTCGCGTTCAGTTTTGCCGCTATTTAAAAACCCAATATAATCAGCGCTAAGTTTCTCAAGTTTCTCCAGATCCTCAGCGCTGTAAGTCAACCAAGCATTATCGTGTATCATTATTTCCTCCAAAAGTGATAATTATTGCGCGTCGCAGTCAGACGCCTGCTTATTCTATCATAAAGACAGAACTTTTTAAACGGCTGAGAACAGCAGATACTGTGATTTACCGCTGCATATTAAAAGCTGCTCCGCAAAAGCGGAGCAGCCCCTGTAGTGTAATAGATATGATCAAATTATTCGTGATCTGCGTTGACCTTACGAGCAACGTAAGTTGTGTGCAGAACTTCGTGAGCCTTGTGGCTTCCATATGATCCGAAATATTCATCATAGATCGCCTTGATGCTTGGATTCTCGTGAGATCTTCTCAGAGGTCTTGCAGCATCGAGGTCATACAGACCCTTAGCTCTTACTTCACGAACATCGATGAAGTTCTTGATCTTGGATGGAACGTGTGGCTGTCCGCCGCCGTTTACGCATCCGCCCGGG
>CACZGY010000088.1 GCA_902780815.1 uncultured Eubacteriales bacterium | reverse complement strand
AGCAAGTCAAAGAAGAAATCATCAGGCAGCGGCGGCTGCATAGGCGGAGGCTCTGATGTCTGGAACTGATAAAAGAATAAGTCAGTTCTCATATATAAAGGTGACCGCATGTTTTGCGATCGTTCTGCTGCACTGTTTTAATAACGCAAGGATCTATCACGCCGACGTAATCAGCGCAGGGCAGACGACTGCCGCTTATGCTGCATGTTCAGCACTCATGTGGGCGGTGCCGTCTTTTCTCATGGTTACCGGAGCCATCCTTCTCGACAGAGACAGGGTAATACCTTTATCAAAGTTGTTCGGCAAGTATTTCATGCGCATGCTGACCGCTCTTGTGGTATTTACTGCTATTTTCACCCTTATTAAGCATGATCCCGAGTCGGAGACCGGTATAGGACAGGAATTCATAGAAGGTATTTTCCACAATCACTGTATGGCATATCTGTGGTACCTATACCTCATGCTGGCCCTTTATCTGCTTATGCCTGTCTTCAAAATGATGGTGAACCGCCTGACCTACAGGCAGCTCTGGATCGCAGCAGGTTTAGTTCTGGTAATATGCTCAGTGCTTCCGCTGGCGGGTTACTTCGGAATCGATGCAGCACAGTATATCCCTACATGGATCGTATATGGAGTCTATCTGTTCCTCGGATTTCTTCTCTACAGACAGAGAATAGACTGGCATATATCCGCGATACTGTTTGTGTTATGCACTGCAGCGCTTCCTTTCATAACGGTAATGCTCGCTCCGACAGACATAGACCCGCTGGGTCTTACCGCCTACAACTCACCTCTCGTGGTACTGCAATCAGCATGCTTTTTTTCTTTCATGCTCGCAATAAAGCGCGAGGCAGGTGCTATAATAAGTAATATAGACAGATGTACTTTCGGTATTTATCTGATACACATGATATTTGTAAGGCTCACGATGAAGGAGCTGGGCTTTAACCCGTTCGAATACGGAGCCGCGGGATTCATTGCGGCAGCAGTGGTATTTTTCGCCGCATCATACGCTGTTACATACGTACTTAAAAAGAGCAGATTGTTCAGCTTTCTGTAACAATATATCAAAAGGAGATTTTTTATTATGAAGAAAAGACTTGCTGTCCTGATCGCAGCGGCCATGCTCGTGACGTCAATGCCGTTCTTCGCTTTTGCGGGTGATGAAGAACCTGCTGCCAACGGCGGGGAACCAATCGTATCTGAAGAAGGCGGAGAGACTGGCGAAACCGGCGGGACAGTGATTTTCAATGACTGGAATGAAGATCATACCGTCTATTACGATGAAAATGGCAACGCTCTTACAGGCGTTGTAAAAGAAATCGACGGCAAGATGTATTTCTTCAGTTCTGCAGGCGTGCTGGATATGTCCGATGGCTGGAAGACTGCTGCGGATGGCACTTACTATGTATCTTCAGGCTCGATCGTCACATCCCCTATAAGGATCGCGGGAAGTACGACCGTAACAAAGAAGACGAAGATTTACTATAACAAGAAGAAGAAAAAATGGCAGACTAAAAAGATAAAGAAAGCCAAGACAAAATATAAAATAACTAATTCCACTGTTAACACAAACTATCTTTATATGTTTGGTACTGACGGAAAGCTCATAAAGACTACCGGATTATATACATATAACGGCAGCGAGTATTATGGACTCGGCGGAGGTGTACTTCAGACCGGATGGGCAGCGATAGGCAACAATGCAATGTACTTCTATCCTAATAACGGATCCATGGCAAAAGGTACTAAAGTAGGATATCTTAATGTACCGGCAAATGGCAGACTTGGACAGGCATATGCTATGGGGGTAAGGCAGCTGAACAAATCCGGCTGGGATCTGAAAAAAGCATATAAATTTTCTTATAAAATTAAGTATCAGGGCAGATGGTATCGTGCGAAGGATTCTGAAACGTACGCCATAAAAGGATTCAGCAAAAATAAAGGCAATTGCTATGTGATGGCAGCAACCTTCTATATACAGGCTAAACTGCTTGGTTATGATGTACATCAGGTGGAGGGCAAGGTAGGCATCTGGCCTCACTCATGGACAGTAATAATGCAAGACGGCAAAGAATGGATCTATGATCCTAATTTCAAAAATGAGACAAGACGTAATGGCTGGAAGATTTGGTACGGAAAGAAAAGAACCTGGAAGTACAGCAAATATCATAAGATGAATTAGATTCCGGCTGAATGGTATCCGCGGCAGGCCTCCGGAAGGAGGCCTGTTTTATTGCTTAAAAACAAGCCTTTTACACGAAATCCGGCAATTTTTACACGGTAAAGTCTGTACAGTTTTTTAATGTCGTGTCCGATATACTGACTACCCGAACAGATGGATGCATAAAAGCAGTAAATAAAACACACATAAAGGAGGGTACTGAAAAATGCTTATTAAGCGAAATCGGAAACTGACATTCTTTTTTCTGATTATTTTCTGTTTTACATTTGCCATGATACCTGCGTTTTCTTTTGCCGCGTCAGATACAGCTGATGACACCGGAACGGTTGAAGCGCAGGAAGCAGAAGATCTTTTGCCGGAAGATGAAAAACAAAACCTTGCGGCTCCTGAGCAATCGGCTCCGGATATTGAAATAGAGCCGGGTGAAGAAGAGGAGGACCGGGCAGAGGGTCCTGAAACAGGACCGGAGGAATCACCTGGATGTGAAAATCTGGATGCTTTTGAGGAAACAGAGAAAGAGGAGGTATCGTTCAATGCCGATAAAAGGGATTATCTTGTATATGATCCGCTGTACATAGCTCAATTTGCTGATCCGGAGTATGTGGATGTATCTGAAGTGGACATGGAGCGTTATGTAAATGTCGTAACCGCAGCTAAGGGGATCGCTACGTATAACATCAGGAAACAGAACGATTTTGATGTTACGGAATCGAACTATATTGCAGGTATGAATTACGAAATGCCTGTATACGATGTCGATGAAAACAGTGACTATTACATTGCTGTCCCTGATGTCAACTTGTTCAATGAAAACTTCAGTTCTTATGACCTGATGGTCGCATATAACAATGACTTTGCGGAGATGATATCCGGATACAGGTATGAGGAGGGGATACTGTATATACCGAAGTCCGCGATCGATCATCCGAAAAATGAGTCCAGCGTTCCTGAAGGCTCGGCCATTGCCGTGCAGATGAACTATGCTGTCGGAGAGGACATGTCTTTAACTAAAAGTATCCCCGTACAGATCCTGAAAGATGATGAACCTGCTGGAATGACAGTATATGCTGAGAATCTCTTTGAGCCGGGCATAACCGTAAAGACAGGCGTAAAGAACCGCAAAGAAGAAGACATCAGCGTATTCCTGAACGGGCAGATGATACCGGTCAATGACAGCTCCTGGACCTACGATAAAAGCAGCGGCAGGCTGTACATACATGAGATGCCGGGTGTGGTTTCCGGTATAAATGTAGTTTTCAGAAACCGGTCAGTTCTGGAGGCAGTAAAAGACAAGGCTGTATCTGTGCTGGAAAGCATCGTGTCTGAATCTTACGCTGCGGGGATCCCTATAGATGACATGGAATTCTTCAGGACGCCCGGAGGTGAGAAAGTAGTTCTGAAGATATCAGGCGGCGACCTGTTTGTCGGCTGGCGTGGACACTATACAGCTGCGAAAATAATCCACGGAAGGCAGGGCAGCCAGACCCACAAGCAGGCAGAAGCAGCCAAGAAAAAACTAAAGGGATGGCTGAATTCGGTACAGTATCTGTACGGCGGATATACCGACCTGACGGGGGCGGGTACATCGCTGCTTGGCACTGACGCTAAGAAAAAGCAGTTCGATGCCAGGATAGCTGCGACCTGGGCGATAAGTTCATATGCGCTTGGCGCCGATGCGGGACTGATGAATGATGACGGCAAACTGACTAAAAACAAGCTGGTGACTCATAATGTTCCTGTAGCTTCAGGAAGTACGACCACATATAACACAACTGAGCAGCATACTATATATGAATGGCTGCTGAAATATCAGAATCAGATCAAGAAATCAAACGGAGCTACAGCAAACAACAAGAACAATGGCATTGCAGGCGCGACAAACTTTGCCGTTACCTTCCCTGACTCCATACAGGGGAGTGCTCTGCCGCTTGCCTCATCGGGAGTGAATACAGGACGGTACAACGATAATATAATGATCACTTCGGCCAATATGGACTCGTCATATTATATGGCTGCGTCATGCAATCATCTTGATGATGTCGCAGCCTCGGATAAGGATACAGATATGTATGTCACTTGTCTCGGCCTTACAGACAGCTATGCGGTATTGGCCTTTGCTCAGGCAAGAGGAGGACAGAACGCCAGCGCAATCTACAAATTTGCGATCGAGCCTCAGCCTGCGCCGTCGATCGGAACGACAGCAGCGGTATCCGATGACAATTCAGTTGTTACGGATACGATCGGTTACGGGAACCTGCAGGCAAATCATAAATATGTTTTCAGAGGCTGGCTTGTTGACACAGAAACAGGCGAAAAGATACCGGACTCCGACGGAAAGATCGATCTTAATTCAGGAGACAGTACTTCGGGAAGCGTCGAAATGCAGATGGATGCTTCCAAATATGATGGCATGGACGGTCACAGCATCACAGCATTTGAGGAGTTATATGTCATAATTAATACAGACAGCGGTGAAAGGGAGGTCCTGGTCGCCGAGCACAAGGACAGGACGGGTAATGCTGAAACGAACCCGCAGACTGTGGAGATATGTCAGGACATCAAGCTGCGGAAGTATGTGGGAGGAACCGATGGGGATCATGAAAAGCAGTTCGCGTTTACTGCTGAGTTTACGGGACTTGTGCCCGGACGGGCATATACGGTCGAAGGCGCTGATGAAAAGACATTCATGGCTGATGAATCCGGGAAAGCAGTATTGCCGGTAAAGCTGAGTGATGGGCAGGAAGCTGTGATCAGGGGTGTTCCTAAAGGAGCAAAGTATTTGGTGACTGAAGAAGCGTCAGATCATGCTGCTGAGTACAGACTGATTTCTGAGGACATGGCAGATACTGGCGCAAGGATCGCCAGTACTGAAGGCAGCAATGGGAATGAAGTGTATAGAACTCTTGCCACAGCGGAAGAAACGGTGGATCTTTTCGACGGCACTGTAGCCATAGAGTTCTATAACAACCGTGAAAAACAGGAAAATACATTTGGAGACAGGAATTTTCCGGATACCGGAGATTCCGGGGAGATGATGATCTATTTAGCAGTAATGGCTGCGTCAGCGTGCGCACTTATATTATTTGTTGTGCTTGAGGAAAAATCAAAAAAATCCTTGTAATCAGAATCTGTATAAGTATAATAAATAGGCGCGTCAATCAGGACGTGCATACCTACTGCGCAGGGAAAACCTGCGCCAGAAGACCACAGGAGGTGTCAACATGAGAGATTATGAACTTCTATTCGTGCTTGATCCAAGCCTGGACGAAGAGACTAAGGCAAACCTCGTTGAGACAGTAAAGACTGTTATCAACGCTGGCGGCGAAGCCGGAGAAGCTGATGTTTGGGGCGACAGAAGACTTGCTTACAACATCAACAAGAAGAACACGGGCTACTATGTAGTTATCCCGTTCAAGGCTGAAGCAGACCTGCCGAAGGAACTCGACAGAAGACTCAGGATCAACGAAAACGTTATGAGACATATCATCGTTTGCCAGGACGAAGAGTAACAAAGAAGGGAAGGTAAGTTATGAACAGTGTAATACTTATCGGAAGACTTGCCAGAGACCCTGAACTCAGCTACACGCCTAACACCCAGTCCGCTGTATGCCGTTTCACTATCGCGGTAGACAGACCTAGAAGACAGGGCGAAGACCAGGGCGCTGACTTCATCAGAATCACAGTATGGGGAAGACAGGCTGAGACTTGCGACCGCTACCTCAGCAAGGGCAGACAGGTCGCCGTCATGGGTAGGATCCAGACCGGAAGCTACAAAAACAGAGAAGGTGTCACAGTCTATACGACAGACGTCGTAGCCGACAGAGTAGAATTCCTCGGCGGTGGCAATGGTGGACAGGGCGTAAGCCGCGATACGTTCACCGGCAGAGAGCCGAACTTCGGAATGACACAGGACACCGGCTTCAGCGCTCAGCAGGAACCGTTCAGCGGTTTCGACGACATGCC
>CACZGY010000087.1 GCA_902780815.1 uncultured Eubacteriales bacterium | reverse complement strand
GCAAATTGGCCCCTCGTTCGGATGATTTTGAGTCTTCTATAAAACAGCACTTTGCGGTATTATTAAGTTACTATGAAAATGACAGATTTGCTTGAAAAAGACAAAGACAAGCTGCTTACGGAACTGTCCGCCGCAGCCTCTGCCGAGAAGGCCATCCACGTCCTGGAAAACGAGATGGACAAGCTACTCCTGAAGCACAACGAGCAGTGTGAGACCGACCGCGAGAGGGAGTCCGCCGCATACATGATGCAGGCGGTCAGGCTTTCCCTGCCTCTGATGGATTCCAATGGAAAGATCAAGGTCTGGGAAAGCGGTCAGAAGAGCGATGCAGATACCGGAGGATCATTTAAAGTATCGTTCCTTGTGCTCCTGATAATCGGTCTCGCGCTTTGTGTATTTGGTTTTGGGCCGCTGATGATGGATGCCTATATTGCGGCAGCAGATAATGCCCGGGACCAGGTGATACTGCACGGAGGTGCTACAGTCGTCGGTCTGATCGCACTTTACTTCTCAGGATACATGTACAGCCGTCCTAAGAAAGTGAGTGGTAAAAAGGAGTATCAGGTGGACATCCGTGTAGATGCAGACCGCATCTACCGCAGCTTCCGCACCGTCATTCTGTCTGTAGATCAGAGTCTGGAGGAGATCCGTGCCGCAGAGCGCTGGAGGGCCCGCGAAAAGGCCGGCAGCATCGACGGCAGGACTGTAACACAGTCCGAGCTTGATCTCTTCTCTGACCTCCTTGCCGCAGCATACAGCGGCGATCCGGAGTACGCACTCGAAAAGGTCGAGCAGATAAAGTACTTCCTCCACAGACAGCAGATAGAGGTTCTGGATTACTCCAAGGAGAACGAGAAATACTTCGATCTCATGCCGGGTACCAAGGCTGCCACGATAAGACCGGCCATGGTAGCACAGGGCGGGCTGCTTAAGAAAGGCCTCGCCTCCACCGGCAGATAATTATAGAAAGGCTCTGTAATGGATCGTTTTTTCGGATTTGACCTGGGAGACGCCGAAAGCGCAGTCGCAAGGCTGCATAAGGAAGATCAGGTAGTGCCTGAGATGCTCACCGTTGTTGGCGAGCAGAGTTTTATTACGGCCTACGCACAGCTTTCATCGGGCGAACTCCTCATAGGTGAAAAAGCCTGCTATGCAGACAATGTAGTAAAGCGCAAGATTCGCTTTAAGAGCAGATTCCTGACGGACCGCTCGAGCGCGGCAGACGTGAAGAGCTTCGCGGGGGGCGTTCTTGGCGAGCTCTACGGCAGCGGTGATCTCATCAAGAATGAGGACTGCCTGTTCTATGTGGGCTGTCCTGCAGGCTGGAACAAGAATGTAAGAGAACATTACCGCGAGATCTTCGAGAGCGCGGGATATCCTCCTGCAAAGATTATTTCCGAGTCGAGAGCCGCCATGGTGAGTGCGTGCCAGTCAAAGCACCTGCAGATCGGCGTCGACATTCTCTCGAAACCTGTGCTCGTAGTGGACATAGGCTCATCGACTACAGACTTCGCCTACATCATGGGCGGCAAGGAAGTCGAGATGCAAACGGCCGGTGAAGTCGTACTCGGCGGAGGGATCATGGACGAGATCCTGCTTCTCGAATCCGTGGAAGCATCGGGACTTGCCCGCAAAAAAATCAAAGCTGTATTTGATGCCAGCGACGCATGGAAGAACTACGCGGAATTCGCGGCACGCAGGCTCAAGGAAAAATATTACTCCGACGAGGATTACTGGGCACATCACGAGTGCAAGGAAACGATAGTGCTGCACTATGACCGCCCTGTCAAGTTCACTCTCCGGATGAGCAGCGGCATCGCCAAACAGCTCGTAAACAGAAAGACCCCTACACTGAACAACCGCTCATGGAAGGAAGTATTCATTGCTTCGCTCAAGGATGTGAAGGATAATATTTCAGGCCAGCAGCCTGAGCTCATATTTCTGACCGGCGGAGTCAGCAAACTGGCTGCCATAAGAGACTGGTGCAGCGAAGTCTTCACTGACTCGGTCATCATTTCCGCAACGGATCCTGAGTTCTCCGTCGCAAGAGGCCTCGCGTACTGCGGGCGCATCGACGAGGACATCAGGGAGTTCCGCGAAGATCTCGACCAGCTCATCAAGTCCACGGCGATCGAAGATATCGTCGAAAAGCACATCCCGCTTCTCTACAGAGACGCGGTCGACTGCCTGGTAGATCCTATTATTGAACAGGTAGCCATGCCTCTTTTCGACAGGTGGAGAGACGGTGAGATCAAAAAGCTTTCGGATACTGATGAGATACTGCAGGTAGAGGTAGCTGAATTCCTCAAGAGAGATGAGACTAGGGAACTGCTTGCAGGGCCTATCACCTCATGGCTCAAACCGGTGATCGAAGAGCTGGAATCGTACACGGTGCCTATCTGCATCAAGCACAGAGTTCCGTATACGGCCTTGAGCCTCAGATCGTACCTCTCAGCCGACGACATCGACATCAAGGTGGATGCCAAGAACATCTTCGCGGTTGAGGAAATGACCTTCCTCATCGACTCGATCGTGACTGCGATAGTTGCGATCCTTATATCCGCGATCGACCTCATCCCGTTCATGGCGGGTCCTGAGGGCGTGCTGATCGGTGTCATCGCGTCGGCCGTGGTACTCATACTCGGCAAGGACAAGATGCAGGAGAAGATCCTGACCGCTGACATCCCTAAGGCTGTGCGCAAGCTGGTACCAAAGAACACGTTCAAGATGCGCAAGGACAGCATCTGCAGAGATGTCAAGGAATCTTTCTATGAGAGCCTTGAGCAGGAGAAAAGCGACGAGATCACCAAGCGCATGGTCGAAGAGATATCCAGCCAGATCGAGCACACGCTGGTCAAGATGGCCGAAGTCGTAGAAATACCTTTAGGCTAAAAACGCATAAATATCCCCGGGAAATACCCGGGGATATTTTTTATTCCATATATGTATTCATGTATTTGTCCCAAATCTCGTCCGGTACGAGGCGTCCGCCGGTCGCCCAGCAGACCTGTGTGGCATCAGCCAGCTTCTTCGGTGTGAGTCCGTGCTTCTCAAGATATGCCTTGCCGGCATCGAGCTTCATTATGTTGAGCGGGCCGATGAACGCGGCACAACTCGACGGCTCGATGAAGATGTCCTCTGTATCCTTCAGCATTCTCATATAGTCGAAGAGGATGGCATCGCGTACCGTGAAGTCTCCGGACAGCAGGTTGCGGCAGATCCGTGTGACCAGTCCCGAAGGGCTCGCGCAAGCGAGGCCGTCGGCAGCCGACATTCCGGTAAGTCCGAAATCGCTTACATTTACCTCATTGAATCTGTCGGAAGCCATGCCGAGCAGCACCGACGGGAAGAGCGTAGGCTCGCAGAAGAAGATGTGTACATCGTCCTTGAAAAGGCGTTTGAATCCGTAGCAGACTCCGCCCGGAGCTCCGCCTACCCCGCAAGGTACGTAGATGATCATCGGATGATCCTTATCGACGGTAACACCCTTTTCTTCGAGCTGCTTCTTCATTCTGCCTGCAGCTACAGCGTAGCCGAGGAAAAGCGGAAGCGAATACTCGTCATCAACGAAATAGCTGGTAGGATCGAGATCTGAGAGCCTGCGGCCCTCGCTCACGGCCTTAGAGTAGTCCTCTTCATATTCAATGACCTCGACGCCTTTGCTGCGGAGCATATCCTTCTTCCACTGCCTGGCATCGGCAGACATGTGGACCTTTACCTTGAATCCGAGAAATGCGCTCATGATCCCTATCGAGAGACCCAGATTTCCGGTGGATCCTACCTGGACGGTGTGCTTTCCGAAGAACTCTTTCATGTCATCATCGGCAAATCTCTCGTAATTGTCGTCCTCAGTGATGAGCCCCGCTTCAAGCGCGAGATCCTCTGCATGCTTCAGCACCTCATATATGCCGCCTCTCGCCTTTACCGAACCGGCGATCGGAAGGTGGCTGTCCATCTTGAGCATAAATCTTCCCGGGATCTCCGCTCCGTATTTCTCCTCGAGAGCCTTTTTCATCTCAGGGATATCCGCGAGCGGCGACTCTATAAGTCCGTTGTCTTCCGCAGTTTCAGGGAAGCACTTTTTGATGTACGGCGCAAACTTGTGCAGCCTTCTCTCAGTGTCCTCGATATCCTCATCGGTAACGACCAGCTGGCAGAGCGCATCCGTCATCTCGAACGGAAGCAGTTTATCATTGATCCACAGGGTCTCAGTCTGTTCAGCAATATCTCTGAACACCTGATCCCTTTCGATCATCTCTTTTGCGTATTCCTTGATGCTCATGCGCGCCCTCCTTTACATCGGTCCTTTGTCTTTCGCGAAAGTATGATCCATCTTTTTACGGATCTGTATAGGTGATATTTTATGCGTAGTTTTGCCTCCAAAGTGCCTGAATGATCTGTTCAGCCGGCTAACGGGAGGCCAGTACGGCAGTCCTCCTCCGTTCGGGTTCTGGAAATGCACGAAGTTTGCGACATACTGCACCATCTGATCCTTCAGTTCATAATCGAACTTTTCGAACGGACGCCAGCACTTATCCATGTTGCCGAACATGTACCAGAGGTCGGATCCGTGGAATGCCTTGAAACTTTTGCCCGGGAGATGTCTGTCAAAAAGATATCCGTAGACCGGCGCCTTCCCATGTCTTACATGCTTCATTGCCCAGCCGATCGCCATGTCATAAATGATATACGGCATGAAGTCCTGCGAAGTTACTCCTATTATCATAGGAATGTCGAGGTAATCTCTTTTGAATATGACCCTCTGCGGCAGCTCCGGGATTATTTCCCCATCGATTCCCGGCTGCACCGCCTGGAAGCTCCAGTTCTCTCTGGACTCTTCATACCAGGCATTCCATATCACATCAGGCGGTAGTTTTTTGAACTCCTCAGTCGTCTCCACCCCGGCGCGTCTGCGGACGCCTTCCCAGAACGGCAGGGACTTTTTCTTCGTCCATGGCTTTGTCAGTAACGGGACCGCTCCGGCACCCGACATGAGCACCGCACCTTTCACTATCCATTTGAGCTTCTGCGTATACAGCAGGTTCATTATGGACATGGCTCCGGCGGACTGACCCATGATAGTTATCTTATCCGGATCACCGCCGAAATCCGCGATGTGTTCATGTATCCATCTGAGCCCGAAGATCATGTCATGCAGTCCGTAGTTGCCGGATTCATACAGCGAGAATACATTCAGCCGGTAGCCGAGCGACACGAACACAACATTGTGCTTTGCGTATTCGGTGCATGTCCCGTAAGGGAGCTCGCCAACAGTGCCTGTCTCGAACCCTCCGCCGTGAATGAATACCAGAACAGGATCTTTCTCCGCGTTCTCCCTCGCGATTATGTTCATCGTCATCGGAGATTCCGCGAACTTAAATTCCTGATCGCTGCGGAATTCCTTGTGGTAAAACGCATCCGGACCGGTCGATTCATCCCTGTACGTCAAATACTGATAACAATCGATCTCGGTCTGCGTCGCATCAAATACATCCCATTCAGGATACGGCTTCGGCTTCTCGAAACGCTCGGTCACCGCATACGGGATCCCCCTGAACATATATATCCCGTCGTCTGCCGTTCCTATAACTCTCCCAAGACCCGTCTCGATCTCTACTTTGTTCATTACTCTTTAAAAAGGATCGCTTACTAATACTTTTCCGTCTTCCTGAATTATGATGTTCATGCCGTCCTTTACGTACTCAAGGAACTCATCTCCGAGTGAATCGATGACCGGCATCTTTGCCTCCGGAGCATCGAGCCATACGTCAGCCAGAACAGCACCGGCAGCTGCCAGCGAATCGATAGGATTAGAAAACAGCATTGCTGCAGGCTGGCGTCCCATCGAGCACGCGCAGTACAGCACGAGTCCGCCCGTTGTGGACCCTATCGTCTGAGGCAGGCAGAGCGCCTTGCCGGCCATCTGCTTTCCATAAAGGTCAGGATTGTTCTGGTCGCCGCAGGTTGCCTTTTTATCCCCAAACTGCAGTGCCTTCTGGAAAGAGGCGAGTGTGTTAAGACCGCCGTGTGATACGAGCGCCTCGGCAGAGACCCTGCCCGGCGCCACTACGCGTCCCTGAAATGACTTCATCTCTATTTGCCTCCTTTCCTTTTCTGAGTGATCTGCTCTGCGATCTCATCATCCGTATAGAAGCGGGCTGATGTGTATGTTCTGAGCTTGTTGCTGGAGGTTATGACCGGCATTTTCTCGCTCAGCGGATTGTTC
>CACZGY010000086.1 GCA_902780815.1 uncultured Eubacteriales bacterium | reverse complement strand
AGAGGTGTTGTCTGCACTCAGGAACAGGTCATTATAAGTGCCGGTACTCAGCAGCTCATCAATCATCTTGCAAGGATACTCAGGATGATGGATATAATGCACGTGTCAGTAGAAGATCCGGGATATATGCCTGTAAGGAGCATCTTCCGTGATATGGGGTTCAGCATGAGCTGCATCCCGGTGAGGAACAACGGCATTCTCATAGAGCGCCTTCCGGTGAATATCAGGACTGCTGCATATGTATGCCCGCAAAATCAGTTTCCGACAGGAGCGGTCATGCCGATAAGCCGAAGACATGAGATCCTGGACTGGGCGGAAGCCAATGACAGCATAATAATAGAAGACGACTACAACAGCGAGCTCAGATATACAGGAATGCCTATACCTGCGCTTCAGGGCATCGATCACAGCGGCAGAGTCGTATATCTGGGGTCTTTCACATCCACTCTGTTCCCGGCTGTCAGGATCAGCTACATGGTCCTGCCGGAAAGAATGGTGAAACTGTACGAGAGCATACGAAACAACTACGATCAGACATGTTCAAAGACTGAGCAGCTGACGCTGGCGGAGTTTATGAAGAGGGGGTTCTTCAGCACAAACCTGAGGCGGGTACGCAAACTGTACTCAGGCAAGCTTCAGGAAGCTTTGGAAGCCATCAGAGAATACGGCAGCGAGGGAAGTTTTCTTACAGCTGAGAACACCCAGTCAGGCATCAATATAATATTAAGGCTTAATACCCATACAAGAGTCATCACTCAGGGAAAAACCGGAGAGGCCCGGACTGCGGAAATACGTCAGGAAATGGCAGACCGTCTGGTGCAGACAGCTGCTGAAGCCGGCATCAAAATAAGGAACATTGATCAGCTGGACCGTGACGGGCAGATGTATCTGGTGTTTTACTACAATCAGATACCGCTTGGCAGTATCAGAGCTGCGGTCAGGACTATGATAGAAGGCTTTAAGTCAGCCGTGTCAAAAGGAAGTCACAGCCTGCCTTCGGTATATGAAGTTATCAGGCTGAGCGGAGGCAAACCTCAGTTCCTGACCGAGCACTATGAGAGACTTGAAAAGTCGCTTGCAGGCATGGGAATACCGGTGCCTTTTACATGTGACGTTTTAGAAACATATATTGCCGGCCTTGTATCAGAGATCGGTATAGAGGATCACAATATCAAAGTTGAGGTCGATGTCGGCGGGCATTCGATCATGTATCTCAACCCGACGCATTATCCTTCGGAAAAGCTGTATGAGACCGGTGTCAGGACAGGTCTGTTCATGGGTGAGAGAAAAAACCCTAACATCAAAATGATGGATCACGAGCTGAGAGATGCAACTGACAAAGCGATCAGAGCAGGCGGCCTTTATGAGGTCCTTCTTGTAAACCGTGATGGAGAGATAACGGAAGGAAGCCGATCCAATGCGTTTTTCATAAGAGAAGGGGAGGTTTACACAGCTCCTTCTGATGAAGTACTGCTTGGAGTGACCAGAACCATGATTATAAAGATCATAGAAAACGCAGGCATCCCGATACATTACTGCTCGGTGAAGAAAGACGGATTAAAGAACTTTGACGCAGCCTTTATAAGCGGCACATCGCCTAAAGTCCTGCCGATCGCATGCATTGATGACATTAAATATGATGTGAATGAACCGGTGCTCAGGTATGTAATGGAACAGTATAATAAACTATAATTCTATTCACTGAAAAACGCTGAAGCTTCGCGCTTCAGCGTTCTTATTATGCCTTTGCTCTGAAAAGCAGTCTGAATATGTACTTGTTAAGGATCTCAACAACTATGAAACCCAGAGCGATCCCGAGACAGGTGACAAGAAGCGTTACTGCTTCCGATACTGCCGTTTCATGTTTTTCCATTACTATGCAGTACATCATGTAATACAGATTCGGTCCCGGCACGAGAGGAAAAACGCATACCGTCTGGAATATGGTAGCCGGGGCTTTGTTTACTCTGGCCATTACCTGGGCATAGGCGGCTACAAATATTGATCCCACAAGTGTTGCAAGAAAATTGCTGTATCCGGCGTTATAAAGCAGTGCATATACAAGCCATGTGAAGAATGCCCCAATACCTGCATACATGACCTGGATGCCTTTTACATTGAACCAGTAAGCAAAACCTACACAGGCGGCTGTACATGATACGAGCTGGACCGTGAGGCTTGGAGTAAGTTCCATCATGCTACATCACCCCTTTCATAAGCAGAATAGGGAGAGCTATTCCTATTGCAATACCGGTGGCGCCAAGTACTGCCTTTGATATATTGATTATTCCGGACAAAGTGTCTCTGTGCAGAAGGTCACTGATGCCGTTGGTGAACCCGATCCCGGAGATCAGGAGCATAACTACACCGACCGTAATATTTCCTGAGTGATGTCCGAGCCCTAAGCTGACCGACAGAAGAATGAATATTTCTACTATGAAAGAAATAATGGCATTGAAGATCAGCGGGTTGGTTTCGATCCTGCCGAGAATATCCCCGATCGCAACTATCAGAAGTGATGCAATCACAGCAACGATGCTGTCTGCCGGATCGCAGTTGAAAAAAACAGCAAAACCCGTACCGCCGAGAACACCTGCCAGATAGTGTACCCATTTAGGCTGCGCCGGCCTTGCAAGGACCTCGTCGAGTCTCCGTCTCAGCTCCGGTGCGTCAGGTGTTTCTCTGCATACTTTGCGTGACAGGCTGTTGAGATAGTCGAGCCTGTCAAAATTCATTTCTCCTTCCGGCACATGGCGTATCTGAGTGAAGATATCACCTTCCGGTGTTTCTACTGTCGCCTGTATATTCGATGAGATGACCCAGCAGTTTGCCCTGATGAATCCATAGCTGCGGCAGAGTCTGTACATGCTGTCTTCAACACGCCCGATCTCTGCTCCGCTGTTGATCATCTGCTCGCCTATATCCAGGATCACCTTCAGTATCTGCTTATAGTCCACAACTATTCCCTCCTGAAACATATGGAATGAACGGCTGATAGGCTATCACAAAGATTTATTGCTTTCAATACCTGATAAATAATAAACAGTGCCTTCTTTTATGTTATCATTAAATATAAGTATAGATATGGCAGAGCCTGGCGATGCCGGCTGCAAGGAGGGAGAGAATGAAAGGCATAATTACAGAAAAAAGCCGCCTGCGTCATAAAGTGTTTACTGAAGTCGCAAGGTTTGCCTATGAAGGATGGGGACCGGAGGAGCTGGATGAGCTCCCGTACAAGATGGTAAATGTAGAAAATGATCCCTACAGACCTTCGATGTTTCTCGAAAGAGCTATCATCGGAGAGAGAATAAGGGTCGCAATGGGAATGGCGATAAGGCCGGTCAACGAACACACACCGACATCGAAGGGCGTTGATGAGAGCATGATCGAAGAGAAGTACTATGAGCCTCCGCTGATAGATATAATCCGTTTCGCATGCCACAGCTGTCCTGATAAAAGGGTCTACATCACTGATGGATGCCAGAATTGTCTCGAACATCCATGCAAGGAAGTCTGCCCAAAAAAATGCATATCTTATGACAGGGATCTGCGCCGCAATGTAATAGATACTGAAAAATGCATCAAATGCGGAATGTGCATGAAAGCCTGCCAGTATAATGCAATAATCAAGCAGGAAAGACCTTGTGTGGCAGCATGCGGACTTGGAGCGATCGGTGAGGACGAGTACGGCCACGCGGTTATAAACCAGGACAAGTGCGTTTCCTGCGGAATGTGCCTTAACAGCTGCCCGTTTGCAGCTATAGTGGACAAGGGCCAGATATATCAGACGATCAAGGCGATACAGTCAGATACTCCTGTATACGCCATCGTAGCTCCTGCGATAGCCGGACAGTTCGGTAAAGGACTTACAGACAGGAAAATGAGAGCTGCTTTTGGCAAACTTGGATTCAAGGATGTGTTCGAGGTGGCTATCGGTGCCGATCTGTGTACTATCGAAGAGGCGGAGCATTTCCTCAGGGAAGTCCCGGAAGAACTTCCGTTTATGTGCACAAGCTGCTGCCCTGCATGGTCGATAATGGCAAAAACGGAATTTCCGGAATATGCAGACACTGTTTCCATGGCGATGACACCGATGGTACTGACTGCAAGGCTTGTAAAGAAAATGCATCCTGAATGCAAGATCGCCTTCATCGGGCCATGCCTGTCCAAGAAGAATGAGGCGAGCAGACGTACAGTTAAGAGCTATGTTGACTTTGTCCTGACTTTCGAGGAACTCGCAGGTATGTTTGACGCCCAGGGTGTTGTATTCGAAGAACTCGAGGAAGGAGATACGCTGAGGAGAGCCAGCAGTGACGGCTTCGGCTTTGCAATCAGCGGAGGTGTTGCGCAGGCTGTAGTCAATCACATAAAGCGCATCGATCCTGAGCGTGAAGTCAAAATAGTAAAAGCTGAAGGTCTGGATGAATGCAAAAAAATGATGAAGAAGGCCGCCGCAGGCGGATACAATGGCTATCTGCTTGAAGGAATGGCTTGTCCGGGCGGATGCATAGCAGGCGCAGGAACGCTCCAGCCTATCAATAAAGCGACATATTCAGTAGGCGTCGCCATGAAGGAGGCACCTGTAGAAAACGCGATCGACAGCCAGTACGCAGATCTTCTCCCGCATCTTGAGCGCATACAGGAGGAGCTCAGTCAGGCAAAGGCGGAAGATTATGAGCCGGTCAACAGAGCAAAAATAAGCCTGCTCACTTACAAATAACCAGTAAATAAAAGATAAAAAGCGCTTATGGTCATAAACTGATCAAAAGCGCTTTTATCAGAAACTCCTAAAAAAATAACCTGGTATTTCAATGCAAAGATATATTTGTTAAAATACAAATGTAAAAATAAGCCTTGAGGCAGGTATGCCGGTGTGCCTGCAATAAAGAGGCCGATTACGATAAGGAGATATGATTACCGGACAAGGAGGCGTTATGACAGAATCAGAAAAAAAGGAATTGATGAAACTTGCCTGCAAGGTGAGGATGGGAATTATTGAAGGAACCCATTCTGCCAAATCAGGCCATCCGGGAGGAAGTCTTTCATCCGCAGATATGTATACATATCTGTATTTCAAGGAAATGAATATAGATCCGGAAAACCCTTCCGATCCGGATAGAGACAGATTTGTTCTGTCTAAGGGACATACAGCACCTGGACTGTATTCCGTTCTGGCTCAGAGAGGATTCTTCCCTGTAGAAGAATTAAAGACTCTCAGAAAGATCGGAAGCCGTCTTCAGGGACATCCGAACATGAACATGACTCCTGGTGTGGATATGTCTACAGGATCTCTCGGACAGGGAGTATCTGCTGCTGCAGGCATGGCTCTGGCTGCAAAAAAACAGGGCAAGGATCTTAGAGTATATACTCTGCTCGGAGACGGAGAAATCGAAGAAGGTCAGGTATGGGAGGCTATGATGTTTGCGCATCATTATGAGCTTGATAACCTTTGCGTTATTGTTGACAACAACGACCTCCAGATCGACGGAAGGATCGCTGATGTAATCGATCCTTATCCTATTCCGGATAAATTCAAGGCATTCGGACTCCATGTAGAGGAAATCGACGGACATGACTTCGATCAGATAGAAGCTGCTCTGGAAATCGCAAAGCAGACTAAAGGCGTTCCGACTGCAATAATAATGAAAACCATTAAGGGCAAGGGCGTAAGCTTCATGGAAGATCAGGCCGGATGGCATGGCAAGGCGCCAAATGATGAGCAGTACGCAACTGCTATGGAAGAACTCGGAAAGCAGCTCGAAGAAGTGGAGGCGATGTAATATGGCAGATATCAGGAAGATCGCAACAAGAGAAAGTTACGGCAATGCCCTTGTAGAACTTGGACGTGAGCATGCAGACGTGGTCGTTCTTGATGCTGACCTTGCAGGAGCCACCAAGACGAGCACATTCAAAAAGGAGTTTCCTGACAGACATTTTGACTGCGGGATCGCAGAAGGAAATATGATGGCAGTTGCTGCCGGTATAGCATCCATGGGCATGGTGCCGTTCGCTTCGACATTTGCCATGTTTGCAGCCGGAAGAGCATTTGAGCAGGTGCGCAACTCGATCGGTTATCCGCATCTGAACGTAAAGATCGGCGCTACACACGGCGGTATTTCAGTAGGAGAAGACGGAGCATCCCACCAGTGCTGCGAAGATTTTGCTCTGATGCGCAGTATTCCGGGAATGACAGTTATCTGCCCTGCAGATGATGTTGAAGCACGCGCGGCAGTAAAGGCTGCATATGAGTT
>CACZGY010000085.1 GCA_902780815.1 uncultured Eubacteriales bacterium | reverse complement strand
GATCGATAGTGGTGAAGCGGAAATGATGCAGTTCTTGAACTTTGAGATGCAGCCGTGCGAGTAGGATGATGCAGAATTCTTCCGGGAAAAGATCGATGAAATCTCCGACTGGGCTCTGCTCTGATCCGCGAAGCTGAACGCGCTGCGCGTGAAAAAGCTGCTTCGCTATGACGCTGGGAACATTCGACTTCCAGGCAAGACCGCTCTATGAGAAGCATGGTTACACAGTATGTGGCACATTTGAAGATTATCCGAAGGGGTACCCGCTTGTATCAGCTGCAGAAACTGCTTTAATGTATTCGATTCGCAAGTTGAGGATTGGTGACAGATGGATTATAAAATCGAAAATCTGACAAAAGAAGAAGCTAAATATATCAGCGATAAGATCAATGAAATCGTGCCGCGGGAAGTTGACGCGGACGAAGAATTATTTATTCTCAAAATCGAGAACGAAAACGCCGAGATCATCGGCGGGTGTATTGCGGAGGCTTACGAATACCACTGGCCGAGAATGTTTATTGATACCCTATGGGTGGATGAAAGATATCGGCATCATGGGATCGGCTCTATGATCATCCGGGAAGCCGAGCGTATTGCAAGAGAGAAGGGCTGCAGGGTCGTTACGCTTGGTACTGCCAGTTATATGGCAAGACCATTCTATGAAAAACATGGTTACATGGTTTTTACGACGCTAAAAAAGCAGAACGGCTATATCAGCTATTCTCTGGTCAAATATCTGGACAAGAATATGCCTGAATATGTGCCTTCAAACAACAGCGGCGCGCGTTTCAATGTAACGCTCGGTAATGATGACGATGCGCATGTCATACAAAACGGCATTGCGGCATATAGTGAAGCCTATGAGCAGGAATACGAGAAAGTCGGGTTTTATAAGAAACTTGTGGACATAGATGGACAATTTGCTGCAGGCGTGATCGCGGAAGTGGACAAAGGTGCAGATAGCTTTGTTGACGCGCTGTTTGTGGAAGAGCCGTTGAGGCTGCAAGGTCTGGGCACATACCTATTGAAGGAAACGGAAGAATTTGCAAAGGAAAACGGTGCCCATATGATTCTGACAAATGCGGGCGACTGGAATGTCGATTTTTTCAGGAAGAACGGCTATCTGCTCAGAGGCGAACTCAAGGACGTTCCGGAAGGACATAGCTGCTACGAGCTCTACAAAAAGATATGAAGCAGAATAAACTGCGGGCAGATATACCTGAAGAATCTGAAACTCACGCTTCGGGATCTTCCGCAACCAACAGCTTGTAAGTATGAAGAAATGCATTTTAACCATAACATTAGTTTTAATAGTTTTATGCTCTTCAGCATGTAACAGGGAACGTGTTGATACACTGACGTATGCGGTGTTCCCATATGTACCGGACACTGAGTATTATCAGGAAATCATAGAGGTGCGATGGCCTATGACTCGGGGACCTGTCAGGGCTATATCGGATATTCCGAGAGCATGAGGCTGCTGAAAAACCGCTTCGATAAGACCGGAATCAAGTCAATAAGCTTCAGCGACCGCGAAAACATACCGCGTTTATACGTTGACGCAGCAGCAGTTACTTCCGGCGTAAAAGGAAAGAGATATGAAAAATGCCTGGAACTGATGAATGTGATGGCGGGAGCAGACGTTCTGTCAGATTTGTCTGTACAGGATGACAAACCGCAGTATCTAATGCTTGCCAGAAAAAGTCCCTATAAAGGTCTTGCAGAACAGTTTGCTATATATTCAGAACTGGAGAAACTGGCGAATAATGAAAAGAATCAAGTGATCCTTACTCCGTGAAGGGAGAGAAAAATGATATACGTTGTAAGACATGGAGAGACTGAGTGGAACGCCATTAATAAGGTTTTAGGACGGACAGATATGCCTCTTAATGAAAAAGGCATTAAACAGGCACAGGAACTTGCCCGTTCCCTGAAAGATTTAAAGATAGATGTATTCCTTTGCTCACCGCTACTCAGAGCCAGGCAAACTGCCGATGCTATCTCTGATGAAACAGGTATGCAGTATAAAATCGATGACCGTCTGATCGAACAGGACTTCGGCAGCTTTGAAGGTGCTGACAGATTCGACGCGGAGTATCAGGCGGCAAAGAGAGAATACTTTGCCAGATATCCCGGCGGGGAATCGTATTTTGATATGGCTGCTAGGATCTTTCCGCTGATAAAAGAACTGAGCGGAAAAAATGCGCTTCTGGTGACACATGGCGGTGTATGCAGGATAATCAGAAGCTATTTTGAAGATATGGGTAATGAAGAATTTGTGCAATTCGCGCAGAGAAACTGTGGGATTGGAATTTATCCATGAGGAAGGTACTCTACTTAGCGTAGGTTGTTCCCAGTGCATTCGTACGCTATCCTGACAACAAAAGGAGGTATGGCCTATGAATCAGTATGTGACCGGAACAATGATCAGGCATCTGCGTGAAAACAAAAGTATGACTCAGCAGCAGCTGGCAGAGAAAATCGGCGTAAGTGATAAAGCAATATCCAAATGGGAGACAGGCAGGGGATATCCCGACATTTCTCTTATTGAACCGCTGGCCGGAGCTCTGGGAGTCTCAATAATAGAACTGTTCTCGGGTGAAGGCGTTGTAAACACGAACAAATCCTTTAATATGCTGCGAATGAAGCTTCATGTATGTCCGGTTTGCGGAAACCTTATTCAGAGTACAGGAGAAGCGGTGGTAAGCTGCTGCGGGATAGTCCTGCCTGCACTGGAGGCAGAGCCGGAGGACGATAAACACCATCTTTCTTTTGAACAAGTCGAAGATGAGTACTATGTAACAGTTTCCCATGATATGAGTAAAACCCATTATATTTCATTTATTATGGCACTGAAGGATGATGGATGCGAAATCCGAAAGCTGTACCCGGAAGGAAATGCTGAAGCCCGTTTCAGGATAAGCAGAACAAAAAGCCTGCTTTATTATTGCAATCAGCATGGTTTGTTCAAAGTATCAGTCCGGTAGTATGTATGGGGCAGAAAATGAAGATCAGAAAAACGACGGAATCAGATAAAGGAATGCCTTGATCTCATCCGTATCAGCCAGCGCGCGGTAGAACTCCTCTGTAAACGGCTCATCGTTATATTCGAACTGTGTGATAACATAATCCCCGGTCTGCTCCGCGTCAAAAGACACTTTGCCGGTAAGCGGATCATATTGTGCACTGTACGCTGTAAGCACGCCTTCATCATCGGCGAAAACGGCGTACAGATTTTTATTGTCGATCTTAGCAGGATCACCCCAGCTGTCCGGTACCGTGAAAGGTATCGTTACTGTTACCGGATTCCCGGTCAGGTCCTCTACAGGGACTCCCGCATCTGTGACATCGAGATGCCAAATGCGCGGCATATCCTGGCTTTCTTTGGCAGCATCTTCTTCTGCCAATTCGAGAACGTAAACGCTGACTACCAGCCCGCCGGCACTGACCGCGGAGGCGACAGCTTTCTGCGCGTTCACTCTGGCAGCTTTTTTCTTGTCACCTTTGTTATCAGGCTTTGGATCAGGAGTCGGTTTCGGAGACGGATCAGGAGTCGGTTCCGGTTCTGTATATGATGTACTCGAGAAAACGACCTTTCCATTTCCGGCCTTTACAGATCCTGAGCCGGGTCCGCCGATCACGCCGCTTCCGGTAAGGGATGCACTTGTGTGCGTCATTGATGAACCACCCTGACCGCCTTGACCTGTAATATCAAGGATCCTGATCAGAATAACATTTTTTGTATCAAAGCCGGTATTTTCAGAAAGGAATATACGTTTGCGGCTGAGATCCGAATATATTAGTTCTACTGCAGTCTGGTAAGTTTTATCATTGGATTCACCGGTCAGATTGTAAGCCTCCAGGAAATCAGAAACACTGCTGAAGGACTGGCCGTCTTCCCTGACCAGCGGGTCCAGAGTATCATCATATGAGTCTATGTTCCATGAACGGGCCAGAACATCATCCGAAACCAGTGTTTCCATAATCTTGAGGTACATGACAGGGATCGTCTCGCTATCTGCTCTTGCAGCAGCGTCGCTATAGGCAATATTGATAGGAAAATCCGACGACGTAAAACTGACGGGAGCATCTGACGAATTATTATTGACATTGGAAATGTACACTCTGGAAGCGTATCCGCCCGGAACGAACGGAATATTGTCAGTCTGTGTTCCGGTGTATATTACGCAGCCGCCGAGCACATATACGGCACCTCCGGTGATCACACCGCTGATCGTAAGGAAGCTGTCTTCCAGGTATCTTGGAACTTCCGAGAAACCATACGCTGCGGACTGATGATCGTTGCATACGACCTCGAGACTGCTTCCTGAGCTGAGGATGATATTTTCGATCGTATATAAGCCGTAAGAGTTACCGATGGTTTCAACACCAATCCTGGATACTCCCGAGGCAGTCAGCTCCGGTATGGTAATAGTGGATCCTTTAAGATAAATTATGCTGTCTTTCAGCTGCGGAGGCGTAATGCTCCTGTCGCCTTTTATTGTCAGACCGCTGTTTTCCAGAAGAATATCTTCTGATATTTTTCCGTCCGGATCCAGTGTGACTTCTGAAGACCTTATAGTTCCATTTCCGGAGACGGAACCGCCGTCACTTATGTTTACAAAACCACCTTCTACGATGCCGGCTGCATTAAGAGCTCCCTGTATGATCAGTTCAGCTGCTATAGAAGATAATCCGGTACTTAATTTCTTTAACTTGACGGAAGCGCCGTCGCTGACAGTGAGGGTGCTGTTTTTTCCAAGTACGAATTTGCCTGTATAACCTTCTGTCTCAACAGTTCCGTTTTCATGGACCGGGTGATTGAAATCGTAAGGAGGATCTTCTGTATATATAGTAATATCTGTCACAAGCCCGTCCGTATCTTCTCCCGACCAGAGCTCTTTACGTACAGCGAGGGCTCCGAGAGTCAGTGAAGAACCAATCGGAAGCACCAGATCCACATTATCCAGTTCGTATATATCATCCAGCATTCCGGTAACTGTGTCATTGATGAGCAGGTAGCTGTCATCGTCCTGCCTTAGGAATACAGCGGCACTGCCCTCGGAATATAAGGCACTGTTCGGATGCAGGGTAAGGGTGTTTCCGTCTTCGATCTCAATACTATCTATCAGAACGATTCCCGTGCCTGCTATGCGGTATGAGCAGTCTCCCTTAAGCGATCTGATCCTGTTGACTCCTGCAACGGCCAGGGTAACTACACCGCCGTCTGCAGATATATCTGCCTTGCTGCCATCATAATCCACCATGGCAACATATTGCCCGGATACGTTTTTCCATCCTTTGCCGTCAGTCCAGTGAGATGATTCTTCATCTTCATAACTGAAAGATGTATCACCTATGCGGATCGGACCGGAAGGCGTGTTTTCTCCTGCACCTTTTGCGCCGGTCTCTGCAGCCGCGGCAGCTTTCGGAGCTGTCCCGGAAACCGTATCGCTGTTGTTTTCAGTTATCTCCTGCGTTGAGCTTGCTTCGGAAACAGGCTCCGTTTCTTCACCACCGGTATCTGTGTATGTATTATCAGCCTGCGCAGGAGCAGCTTCAGGAACCTCTTCAATTATAGGATCTGGAGCCTCTTCGGAACCGGTCTCGTGAACAGTCTGTGCAGCGTCCTGCGTGTCCATTCTCGCGACTTCATCCTCAGCAAAAACTGAAAAGGCAGGCGAAAGCATCAAGGTCAGAGTAAGACCGTAACACACAAGCCTGCGTAGTGTTTTCTCACAGTTATTTTTCATGTTTTTTCTCCATTTCTCGTCCCGTTCAGAAATGAATCCTTTGTTGCACTTATTGTATCAAATGCGGTACATCTTTGCCAATATTAAGATGTGTTATAGGCTGAATGGTGTTATACTATGATAAGCTTAAACAGGAGGTAAAACAGTATGAACAATTTACCAAGGAATATCAGCAGGCCGGTTGCCGCAAGCCCGGCTGCTTCATCATCATCAGTCACATCATTTTTTATAGGGATCCTTGCAGTAGCCGGAATGGCTGCTTCGATCATAAACGGCATGTGGTATCTGGCTGCAGCGATCCTTGTTTTATGGGCAATAGTAGCGAATATAAGGATCGTGCCGCAGGAGCACGCATATATTATTGAAAGGCTCGGTAAATTCAAGACAGTATGGTATGCCGGCCTTCACGTGAAGGTGCCGGTCATCGACAATATCGTCAACAGGATCTCCCTGAAAGAGCAGGTGTTTGACTTCCCGCCGCAGCCGGTGATCACTAAGGACAACGTATCGGTAAAAGTAGATTCCGTTGTATTCTCAAAGGTCTTTGACCCTCAGAAATACACATATGGAGTAGAGAATCCGATCGCAGGACTTCAGAACCTTTCGGCCACTACACTCAGAAGCATAATCGGCGGAATGGAGCTTGATACAACGCTTTCATCAAGAGAGAGCATCAACAGCCAGATGGAAGCAATACTCGACGAGGCAACGGATCCATGGGGCATCAAGGTCAACAGAGTTGAGCTGAAGAACATCGATCCGCCTCCGGCAATCGA
>CACZGY010000084.1 GCA_902780815.1 uncultured Eubacteriales bacterium | reverse complement strand
ACAGAAAAAACGGACTACAAAGGTCCGTATATGATGTGGCAGGCAAGCTGTACCGGAAAGATCTCCGGCATCAGCGGAGATGTCGATATGGATATTCTGTACAACAAAAACTAATGCAAATGGCCTATGATGAGGATCACCACTGCAAATGCAGCGGCAAGCACTCCTCCCACAAGAAGCAAAGCACTCATGACGCCGCCTATCATAGCGCGGCGTCCTTCTTTATCTAAATATTCAGGGCCTGTTGAATATTTGCTTTCCGGAGGTGCGGAAAGGTCCGCCCGCTTTTCTTTTAATTTACCTATCGACTCTGCGTCAGGAATAAACACCGGCTGTCTTTCTATGCCGCTCATATCCGCTATAACACGGCCGTCATCATCGTCATAAAGTCTTTTGTCACTCATGATTTTGTTTCTAAAAGATTCAGGGACGGTCATTCTGCCCATTGCGGCAAGATGGCCGTCCCTTAACATCAACTTATTTATCCCCTACCTCAGGAACGTCTTCAAACAGGTGGCACACTACAAAGTGGCCCGGTTCGATTTCCTTCTGTGGAGGAACCTCGTGTTTGCATTTTTCCATGCACTGTGCGCATCTGGTATGGAACTTGCAGCCTTCAGGCGGATTAGCCGGTGAAGGAATCGATCCCTCAAGCACGATCCTCTTCATCTTGACCGTCGGGTCAGGAACAGGGATCGCTGAGAACAGCGCCTTTGTGTACGGATGGAGAGGATTCCTGAAGATATCCTCAGTCTCACCGTACTCAACCAGGTTGCCCAGATACATGACTCCGACTGTATCCGATATATGCTCTACGACAGACAGGTCGTGAGAAATGAACAGATAAGTCAGTCCGAACTGCTCCTGAAGGTCTTCGAGCAGGTT
The DNA here is from genome assembly GCA_902780815.1 of uncultured Eubacteriales bacterium. Lineage (GTDB taxonomy): Bacteria > Bacillota > Clostridia > Peptostreptococcales > Anaerovoracaceae > Crickella. The sequence goes on along the minus strand of CACZGY010000084.1, from coordinate 6,828 downwards.
GATGATCTGAGCCTGGATCGATACGTCAAGCGCGGATACCGGCTCGTCACAGACTACGAATTCCGGGTTGAGGGCAAGCGCTCTTGCGATGCAGATACGCTGTCTCTGCCCTCCCGAGAACTCATGCGGATACCTGTCCTTATGGAAAGACTGAAGTCCGCACTTATCCATGATATCGTCAATGTAGTCATTGTATTCCGATCTGGAAACAAGCTTATGCTCCCTTACAGCCTCACCGATAATCTCTCCTACAGGCATTCTCGGTGATAATGACGAGAACGGATCCTGGAAGATGATCTGCATCTTGGTGCGGGCATCGTGGAGCTCCTTCTTGGTAAAATCGTATACTTCCTTGCCATTGAACAGTACGTCGCCCGCTGTTTTATCTCCGTTGAGCCTCAGAATGGTACGGCCTGATTGAATGTTACTCCGTCAACAGCCTTTACATAACCCGTGACTCTTGAGAGCATTCCGTCCTTTATCGGGAAGTGCTTCTTCAGATCTCTTACCTGCAGAATGTACTGCGGATCATACTCGAGCTTTGCGCCGGCCGGGGATTCCTTTACCTGCGGCTTGTTGAGCGGATTGCTGCCCTCTATAGGCTGGTGGGAAATGAAATCTGCATGTTCATTCAGATGTTCTACCGGGTTACGAACACTTTTTGCCATTTTCTAACCCTCCTTTCCCTTATCACCGTAATAGCGATAACAGCTTACCTTATGTGTAGGCGACAGGCTTATCTCGCACGGATACTCGCCGTCGCATTCAGGTCCGCACTTCATCTCGCAGCGGTCTCTGAAATAACAGTAATCAGGCATGTTTATAGGGTTAGGCACCTTGCCCGGGATCGAGTAGAGCTTGTCTACCTTCTTGCCTACCACAGGCTTGGAAGCCATGAGTCCGATCGTGTACGGATGAGCAGGGTTCGCGAAGATCTCTTCGGCTGTGCCCTTCTCTACGATGCGGCCTGCGTACATTACTACGACGTAATCAGCCATCTCGGCGATAACTCCGAGGTCGTGCGTGATGATCATGATAGACGAGTTGATCCTGTCCTTCAGATTCCTGAACAAGTCAAGGATCTGCGCCTGTATGGTAACGTCCAGAGCGGTCGTCGGCTCGTCAGCTATGATCAGTCTAGGGTTACACGCCAGAGCGATGGCGATCATTACACGCTGTCTCATACCGCCGGAAAGCTCGTGAGGATACATCTTGTAGACGCCCTCAGAGTTTGCGATACCTACCAGTTCGAGCATCTCTATTGATCTCGCTTTGATCTCCTCCTTGGTCATGTTCTGACCATCGTGGAGCTCAATTACCTCGTCGATCTGGTCGCCTATCCTGAATACAGGGTTGAGGCTCGTCATAGGCTCCTGGAATACCATTGAAATGAAATTGCCGCGGAGCTTCTGCATTACTTCGATAGGTGTCTTTGCGATATCGTAAGCCTTGTCGCCGAGGTTTACCCTGATGCTTCCGCTTACGATCTGTCCCTGCGGTCTCTGAAGGAGCTGCATTGTCGAAAGGCTGGTTACGGACTTGCCGCATCCGGACTCTCCTACTACTCCAACAGTCTTCCCCTGAGGAACTTCAAATGTAACACCGTCTACAGCCTTTGCCGTTCCTACATCAGTAAAGAAGTATGTGTGCAGATCATCGATCTCCAGAACGTTTCCTTTATCGTGCATCTCGGTAAGATATTCGCTTTCAGGAACGTTTTTGCGTTTATATCTTTTTTCGAATTCATCGGTTATCTTGCGGTTTTCCTTGGCGATGCGCCTGGATTCCTTAGCGGAAAGATAACCTGCTGTGTCTTTTTTCTTAGCCATTATCTTTCCTCCTTATCTCTTCATCTTCGGGTCAAACGCATCTCTGAGACCGTCTCCTACGATATTGAACGCAAGTACGGTGATCAGCAGCAATACGCCCGCAGGTATCCAGATGAACCAGTAGTTTGTCAGTACGAATGTGTCGTTGACGTCGTTTATGATGTTGCCCCATGAAGCGAACGGGAATCTTACTCCGAGTCCGAGGAATGACAAGGTCGCCTCAAGGATGATCGTTTCGCCTAATCCCATAGTCATGTAGACAATGAGCTGCGGTATTACGTTAGGTATGAGATGCTTGAATATTCTCCGTGAAGGCGCTATGCCGCAGGCCTCAGTAGCGGTCATGAATTCCTGCTCTCTGAGGGACAGTATCTGGCCTCTTACAAGTCTTGCCACACCAGCCCATCCCAAAAATCCAAGAATGAGCATCAGGTAAATGATACGCGTGAGCGAAGGCAGGTTTGCAGCGTCCATAGCAGCACCGATAATGATGATGATAGGCATTGACGGTATGCAGAAAAAGATATCTACTATTCTCATTATGAGACCGTCTACCCATCCTCCAAAGTATCCGGAAATACCACCCATCACAATGCCGAGGAACGACTCGATGAATACTACGATAAAACCAATGATAAGCGATATCCGGCCGCCATACATCAATCTCGTGAGCATATCCATTCCATTGCGATCCGTACCAAGCCAATGCTTCTTTGACGGCGCTGAGTATGTGTCAAACACCTTTGTGTCGATCTCCTGCTTGACAGACCAGCTCTTCTTTCCGGCATCGTACTTTAGAATATATTCTGCCTCTACACCGTCAGCATCGGTATACTTAAACGAATCCTGACCGGACTCTACCGAATCGATGAGCTCATTCTTGAACTCACGGCTGAAGAATACATCTGACATAACCGGACGTACTATGTATTGGCTTATGTATGCTTTCTCTGTGCCGGAGGAATCTGTTATAACATCATCCTCTCCAAGTGAATACTTCTTTCCTTCTGCTTCGAAGGCCTTATCCCCCTTGGCATAAGCATTGAATGCTCCAAGTGTAAAATCGAAGCTGAGAGTCTCTCCCTCGACAGATGCATTCACCAGCTCCTTGCTTGCAATACCGACGATATTACCTCCGCTTGATACCGTGTAAGCATCGACATCTCCAATCTTTTCAACACTGTATGAATTGCCGTCATATTCAAATTTGTCATTTTTCTGTATGATGGCCTTGAGAGCCTGCGCATGTACAGAACTCTTAAACAGCACAGGATCATTGATGGTGTATCTGTATTCTTCATTTTTGATTACACCGGCATAGTCCTTTGCCTGAGAGTCAATTCTGTAGAATTTCTGGTCCTGATCGTATGGTGAAAGAATACCGCCAACGAATGAGAACAGGAACATTGCAACGAGTATAACCATACCGGTAACAGCAAGCCGGTTGCGGAAAAATCGTTTAGCTACAAGAGCTCCCGGTGATAGTACCTTAACTCGCCTGTCATCGCTCAATGAGTACTGTTCTTCTTTTACTTCTTCGGTTGAAGGTTCCATTTTGTCCTTATATTCGTCCATAATGCACCTCCTTCCCTAAGCTATCCTGACACGAGGGTCAACGACTGCATACAGAATGTCTGCTATCAGATTGCCCAGCAGTGTCAGTATCGCGGTAAATACCATAAAGAACATCGAGAATGGGATATCTCCGGAAACCATTGACTGGTATGAAGTGAATCCGATTCCAGGTATACCGAAGAGTGTCTCTGTGATGAGTGCTCCCGAGAAGAGACCTGGCAGCGACCCTCCAACTATGGTCACTATCGGTATCAGTGTATTTCGAAATGCATGGTGGTATATAACCTTTTTCTCGGAAAGGCCCTTTGCTCTCGCTGTTCTGATATAGTCGGCGTTGAGCACCTCCAGCATGTTCGTTCGTGTGTAACGCATGAGTCCTCCCATGCTGACTACAACAAGCGTGATGACAGGTAATACCAGGTGGTTTGCCTTGTCCATGATCTGTCCGAAAGCTGAGAGCTGATCATAGCTTCTCCCGACAAGTCCGTATAGATCGAACCAACCGAGCTTTACAGAGAACACAAGCTTGAGCAGTGAAGCAAAGAAGAATGTAGGCAGGGAAATACCTGCAAGTGCTATGACGGATATCGTGTAGTCCGTCTTTGAATACTGTTTCGTAGCTGCAATGATACCCAATGGCACTGCTATAAGGATCTCAAGTACGAACGAAACAAAGCCCATTACAAATGACAGCCATACCGTATCATTGAATTTCTCAATTACAGGCACGGTCCATTTCCAGCTGTCTCCAAAGTCTCCTCGTAACATAGATCCCAGCCATTTAAAGTAGCCGCTGACTATGCTTCCGTCCATATTGTACATGGCAGTAAGCTGTTCCATCCATTCCTCATAGCTCTTTGAACCGGGCTGCATGGATTTCTGTCTTGCCATTGCCTCAACATATGATGTAGGGAGACAACGCATCAGTGCGTAAATAATGAATGCTACGAAGAACAGTATCACTATTGATTGCAGCAATCTTTTGATAATGTATTTTCGCACGTTATAATCTCCTCTCTTTATGTATCCGTTACGGGGCAGACGTCATGGCGCCTGCCCCGTTCCTTACTGCATATGATAGATCAGAGAATCATACTAATTCATCTCAATATTCTGGATCTCGTTGAGCCATCCATAGAATGTAGTGATGTCTGGTGTAACGGTATCCATATTTACACGCTCTGTTGAGAAGATGATTGCGTTCTGTCTCTGATAGATAGGAACCTCAACTGCCCAATCAAGAATAATGTCAAGAGCTGACTTGTATACTGTCTTTCTGTAAGCCTGATCTGTCGATGTACGTCCATCAAGGATCAGCTTATCGAGTTCTGGATCTGCAATATCATAGTAAGGCTGCGATCCGCCTGGTGTAAGACCGGATTCAACACCAGAGTAGTAAACCTGATACATATCAGGGTCCGGTGTTGCTCCCCAAGCAGCGCACCACATCGGAACGTTATCAGCATCAAGGCCATCCCAAAGGTCAGCAGAATTTGCAAGGTCTTTGACGTTGAGTGTGATGCCGATCTTCTTGAGTGCATCGCTTGCAAGGTTGAGCATCATGAACGATGGATGATCTCCGGATCCATCAGCAGGGATCCATACTTCGTAGTCAAGCTTAGCGCCTTCCGGAGCAGCTGTGACCTTACCGTCAGTTACTGTGTATCCGGCTGCTTCGAAGAATCCAAGTGCTGCCTTCAGTGCTGCCTCATCCTTCTCTTCATCGCTCATATCTGATGTGTAGATGTCATTTCCATCAACATCCTTCGAGAATGCAACCTGATAGTCGGCATCTGTCTTCTGTGGAGCTGCCCAGGATGTATTTGAAATAGGATAGTTGATTACGGAAGCTGTTTCTCCATAGTAGGAGTCAACAGTTACATCTCTGTATCTCGAGAATACAGTTGCAAATGCTTTTCTGAGATCCTTTGACTGCTCGCTGCCGAGTTCTCCGCCTACGTTAACAGCCTTTGCGCTCATGGCGAGATAGCCGTATCCAAGGTTCTCTACTGTACTTGTAGTGATTTTGTCTCCTGTTACTTCGCCATTGCTGTTTTCATTGCATATAGCCTTAACGTTGTCGAGTGAATATGTAGGGTCTGTGATGTCAATAGTTCCGGTGATTACACCATTCAGCTTATCCTGATCCTGAGACTCAAGGAACTGCACGTTCTTTGTCTTAGGAGCTCCGAGGTAATAACTGTCGTTTCCTTCGAACGAAACAACACCATTTTCGAATTTTACAAACTTGTAAGGACCTGCGCCAAGAGGTTCGGTTGTTTTTGCTCTTACTGTAGAAAGATCACCCTTGTCAAATCCGAACTTGTTGTTATCGTAGTCATACTTTTCCTTGTCTCCATAGTAATGGAGCGGTGCGATAGCAACGCCAAGCTGATAGATAGCCTGAGCGTCGACCTCATCAAGAGTTACACGGAGGCTGTAATCTCCGGTCTTCTCGATACCCTCGATTTTTTCAGCAGAATCACCTGTCTTCACGCCTGCTGCGTAATCTTCAGGGTTGAATCCGAGATCAGCAAGTGAAGATCCTGCTGTCTCTGTGTTGGAGAGACTTGTAAGGTCTCCCTCATATGCGTCAGCCATGAAGTAGAACAGGTCTTTTGCTGTTGCATTATCTTCCAGCCCAGGGAAATTCCATGCTTCGCCTGCAGCTTTAGCTGTATCGCCCAGTCCCGCTTCCTTGCAGTAGTCAATTATTTCCTGAGCGAATGCTTCACCAGCCTTATCGAGATCTTCCCAGAACTTTGTCTGAGTCGCTTCATCCCAGAGAGAGAAGTCAGTATTATCTCTGCCGGCTGAATAGAGGAGGGACATAAGAGAAGCCATTCCCTTGCGATATGCATCCATTCCCTTAATAGGAAGTGCAAACAGAGTCGCGCTTCCATCATAAGTCGGGTCGCAGAGTACATACATCGAGAAGATGACATCATCTGCAGTCAGAGGCTCTCCGTCTGAGAATGTCATGTCATCTCTGAGATCGAAGTCGTAAGTTACAGTTCCGTCCTTATTTTCGGTAACTGTAAGATCAGCCGGTCCGTAATAAGTATAATCTGTGCCGTTATACTCACGGGTCTCTCCGGTTTTTCCCTTCTCAACGATGGCTCCCATACGATCCATGTTAAGCAGGCTCACCTGTGTCATGGTTGATACATCCTGGTCATAAGCAGAGTCAGCGAAGAACGGAGAGAACTTGCTCGAGAAGTTGGAATATCCAACTACCAGAGGCTTGCTGCCACCGCCGCCACCGCTGCAACCGGCCAGCACGCTGATGCATACCATGACCAGAGCCATAAGTAGTGCTAACTTTTTCTTCATTGTTATTATTCTCCTTTCATAACAATTTCCATAAGATATAACCCAATATATCTATCTGACATACGTCGACTCTATGTCAGGTAAATATCAC
>CACZGY010000083.1 GCA_902780815.1 uncultured Eubacteriales bacterium | reverse complement strand
CTCGCGCTCAGATCCAAGAAGCAGGGGAAGACATCGATAGGCCTCAGCTGGAACGCAGTCAGCGGAGCAAGCCAGTATGTGGTCTACGGAAACGCATGCGGAAGAGGCAACAGGCCTGTAGAGCTTAAAAGAGTGAACGGGACCGGCTGGACATACAGCGGTCTCAAGAAGGGCACATACTACAAGTGTATCGTAGTAGCTCTCGGATCAGATGGAATGGTCATATCGACATCGAAGCTGATCCACGTGGCGACGAAGGGCGGCAAGGTAGGCAACCACAAGAGCGTGAAAGTCGCGAAGGCCGTCACTAAGAAGGCGAAAGCCCTGAAGGCAGTACCGCAGTCGAAGAAGCTGAAAGTGAAGAAGCATGTAGGGGTCAGATACGAGTCGACGAACCCGTCGATCGCAACAGTTTCATCGAAGGGCAAGGTCAAGGCAAAGAGCAAGGGCACATGCTACGTATACGCATATGCTCAGAACGGCGTCTTCAAGACGATCAAGATCGTTGTGAAGTAGACGAGGCATTACAAAACTGAGACTAACTTTAGTCAGAAATGAATCGGGAGGCGGTCGCAATACCGTCTCCCGATTTTGTGCCATAAAATGACAGTCCCAGGAAAAGCATATTTATTATTTAGGGAAGGCGCTATTTCGACCCGGTGATATAGTTATTATCAATAATACACTCCCGAAAAAGGGAGTATATTAATTATGTATGGTCATCTAACAAGATGATGACAAACACAAAAACCGAACAATTCTGACATTTATCGGAGGTAATGAAATGAGAATCGATGCAGGCGGCAAGCAGTGCCCTATCCCAGTAATCATGGCAAAGAAAGAGCTCGAAGCAGACGTTCAGGACGTTGAGATCATCGTTGATGGTCCTACTCAGGTAGGCAACCTTGAGAGACTCGGTGACGCCCTCGGCAGACCGGCTACAAGCGAGCCATTCGGCGACAAGTTCCTCGTCAAGTTTGCAAATGGCGAGACTATCAAAGGTGCACAGGTCGCAGAAGCAGACACATATGCAGTGTTCTTCAACACTAACGCTATCGGAACAAACAGCAGCGAGCTCGGCGGAAATCTTGCTAAGATGGCTATCTTCACACTCAGCGAGTCTGAAAGAGTTCCTTCATACGTGCTCTTCATGAATGAAGGCGTCAAGCTGCCGGCCGGTGACGAGCCACAGATCATTGAGAACCTCAACACCCTCATCGAGAAGGGAACAAAGGTCCTCGTATGCGGAACATGCCTCAACTTCTACGGAATAAAAGATGATCTGAAAGTTGGCACAGTAAGCAACATGTATGATATACTTGGCGCGATGCAGGAAGTAAGCAAGGTCATCAAGCTGTAATTAATGAAGAAAAGTGGACGGCGCCGGCGCACGTGCGAATACTGAGAAACACCTGCGCCGGAGCTGTACATATACGGAAGGATTGTTAATGGACGAATATTATCTTCTCACTTTTGAATCCACACACGCGGCAATTTCAACAGAGAAAATGCTGAAGCCAGCTGAAGTAACGATCATGCCCGTTCCGAGATTCATCTCGGCGAGCTGCGGTATTTCGGTACGCATACGCTCGGACAGGAAAGAGGATGCAGAAGAGATATTCCGTGAGAAAAGCCAGCTCAGACCGGAAGACTACGCGTACTATCACATAGTCCGCGGCGGTGCTGCAGGCGAGCCAACCTGCGACAGGCTGGAAGCCATTAAATAGACAAATCCCTTCGACAAGCCTGGGGCAGTGAAATGATAACTTTATAGACTGAAGCATGCATAAAGCAACAAATAAAGCGGTCCTCACGGACCGCTTTTGTCATGTCACAATGAACTTTAATTCCTGATTCCAGAGATGTCAGCAATCACTTTTTTTATCTGAATGGAATCTATATGACCTTCAATATTACTGAAAACAAAGAAAAGGTTGACTCCGATTTTGTATCCGCTTCTGATATATCGATCAATTCTCCTGGCAAAATCTTCGCGGTATTCGCGCAGATCCAATCGACCAACATACTCGATAATTATCTCGGTTTTCATGTCTATCGGTGATAAAACGGTAACATCTGGATACAACGGCGGTCCGTAATCTTTCATTGGTAATGGAAGCTCGTAAATCAGGGTGAGTCCTGCTGATTTTACCATCTCATATAGAACGACCTCACTTACAGTTTTCACCCATATTCCATCAGATGTCCGGTGCTTCTTCTTTTCGGGATAGTTTTCTGGAAAGCCTTTTTGATCCTCCAGCCTTTTGGCCAGCCACTTCTTTCCCTCTGTTTCATAAAGCTTGGATGAGGTGGGAATTTCACAGCGGTAAGCTTCAGGCAAGCTCTCAGTAACATGACTCGGATCAAAAGGAAGGAATCCATATGCAAGCGCCTTCAAAAGGTCAAGATCACAGTTGATACGCCTGATCGCCTCCTTAAGAAACCGTGCTTCCCGGACTTTCTTTACAATATGGTGATCTGATGATCCCAGATAGTTGTATGTTCTGGAGCCGTTGTGTTTAACAGAGTAATAAAAATACTTTCCATTCCCGGGTTTTGTCCTCCGCAGTAAGGAATCTTTATAGTCTCCCAGAAGTTCAAGCCGGGTGCTGTACTCTTTCTTCGCTTTCTCAAGCATCATTATTTCATAATTAAGCCGTTGATATAGTTCCGCATCCATTAACATTTTTCGCCTCCTGTATTTAAAATTTTCGGGGGCTTTGATTCTACTAGCAACTCGAAAAACCAGCAAACGAAAAACGCCTTGATTTCTGCAATGGATTCATTATTTTTCCGTCATTGCACTTTCTTTGGTTACCAGACTCCATTATTCAACAGTCAATCAAGCAGAATTCTTTTGACGATCATTTGGGTGCTCTTGGAGGGGCCATAAAAAACCGTTCGTGTTCCTACATCGGTGGTTGGATTGAGACACGAAGAAACTAGTACCTCATAGTTAATATCTAAATGGTAGTGACGAATAGGCGTTTTCACCGTCCGTTCGGCAGCAATTATTCTGGAAAAAAATTCATGATTTTGAGTAACCTTTATTCTGTTTCTGAGGTATACGGGGCGATTGCTGCTTTTATTATGAATTCTCACGCGATTTGTACTGAATTGCGAATAATCTGTTGCCTGTTCGAATGATATTCAGCTGACATGGAAGGAACACGTTCGTTATTGTACTGCCAATACTGCGATACCAGTACGAAAAAAGACGTGCCTCATACTGATTTTCCATCTGTGAGATACGAACTTATTCTATACAATCTCATACATAAGCCCAAAGTACTGATAAGGGATAGGGGCAATTACTTTGAAAGGCGAGCGGCCATGGATAACCGGCCTTTATGAAGCGTCATGCATAAGTCCATGGACAGCGCGTTGACAGGAAAGCTGTCAACATTCTGCCCACATACTTATGCACAACGCTTTCTTTATTCAGGAAAGCGGACCGGTTATCCACCGCCGCTTTTGTCTGCTTCTGCTATCTGTCCATACCGGCTCTAAAAAATAATCTGAGAATTACATAATGACAAAGACGTGTGCCAAAACAGGGCGTATGTATACACATCACATACCCAATGGAACACGCCGTTATGGTATACTAATTATAATTGGGAGAACTATATATTTTGTTTAGGAGGACTGCATGGTCATTTTCGATTTGGACGGTACACTTTGGAATTCTTCCGCTAACGTAGCAGCATCATGGAATGTTGTCATTGAGCAGGAGCTTGGGAAAGCCAACGCGCTCACTGCTGAAGATATTTTGCAGTATATGGGACTGACGATGACTGAGATCGCGGACCTGCATTTTGGATTCCTGCCTGAAAAGGAGCGTTATGAACTGTCGCACAAATGCGAAGTATTTGAGAATGGCTATATTACCGAGCACGGCGGAGTGCTCTATGAAGGAGTTGAGGAAACTCTTGCAAAGCTCAAGGAAATGGGCGTTCAGATGGCTGTAGTAAGCAACTGTCAGGAGGGATATATCAAGGCGTTCCTCGATTCAATGGACATGTGGAAATACTTTGTGGACTATGAGGAGTGGGGGCGCACTTTCCTGTCCAAGGCAGAGAATATAAAGCTTGTTATGGAGCGTAACGGCGCTTCTAAGGGCATTTACGTGGGTGATATACAGAAAGACTCGGATTCGGCTCATAAGGCCGGCGTAGAGTGTATTTACGCCTCCTACGGCTTCGGTGAGATCAATGACGCCATAGCAACACTGAAGAGTTTTGACGAGCTGCCGGCTGTCCTGGAGGAGCTGGGATTTCTGGAATAGGAGATGCTATGAAACTCAACAATAAGCGCACTGTGCTGGTGGGACTTGCGTTTCTGTCGATCTGCGCATTCTGGCAGATGTATGACAACGTAGTTCCGCTGATACTCACCAAGACATTCCATCTGAATGAGACGTTCTCGGGAGCCATAATGGCGGCCGACAATATTCTGGCGCTGTTCCTGCTGCCGTTCTTTGGAACACTTTCTGACAGAACAAACACGAAGATGGGAAAGAGGACACCGTACATACTCGGCGGAACGCTCGCCGCGGTGATCCTTCTGAATATACTTCCGCTGCTCGATAACTCGTACTATGCGGCGGCGAGCGCCGGTAAGATGATCGCTTTCATCGTGGTGCTCGGACTGCTTCTCATCTCGATGGGCACATACAGATCGCCTGCGGTAGCGCTGATGCCTGATGTGACGCCTAAGCCGCTCCGCTCGCGCGCAAACGCAATCATCAATCTGATGGGAGCTGTCGGAGGCATTATATATCTGGCAATTGCGGCGGTTATGTATCCGAATTCTAAAGTGCTGGGCCTTGATCACGTCAACTACCAGCCGCTCTTCATAGTGGTAGCGCTTATCATGGCAGCCGCCATCATTGTGATGAAGCTCACCATCAATGAGCCGAAGCTTGTTGCTGAAAACCAGGCGCTCGAGGCGGAGCATCCGGAGTGGAACCTCGCCGAGGACGATGGAAGCGGCAACGAGGTGCTTCCTGCGAACGTTAAGAGAAGCCTTGGATTCCTGCTCGCGTCGATCGCGCTGTGGTTCATCGGATACAACGGCATCACCACCTGGTTCACGACTTACGTAGACAAGGTGATGGGACAGGGACTCGGCGGAGCGTCCACCTGCCTGCTCATAGCGACAGGCGGGGCCATCATCTCATATATACCGATCGGAAGCCTGGCTCATAAGGTAGGCCGTAAAAAAACGATCATGATCGGTATCGTTATGCTGGCTTCGTGCTTCGCTGCAGGATACTTCCTGACTACAGCATTCCACAGCATCAATGCGATAATGTTTATCGTATTCGCGCTTGTCGGATTTGCCTGGGCAGCCATCAACGTCAACTCGCTGCCTATGGTGGTAGAGATGTGCAGAGGATCGGACATAGGCAAGTTCACCGGTTACTACTACACTGCATCCATGGCAGCGCAGGTGGTCACCCCTATACTTGCGGGATTCCTTATGAGAAACATCAGCTACAAAGTTTTGTTCCCGTATGCAGCGCTCTTCGTGCTCTGCAGTTTCGCTACGATGACTCAGGTGAAACACGGCGATGCGGCACCGGAGGTGAAACACGGCCTTGAGGCATACGAGGACATGGAAGATCTGAATGAGTAGAGTGAGAACTTTTGAAGAAGATGAAACGCTCAAAACGACCTTTTAAGCTCGCGGCACATTATGCGCATCGCGGTTATCATGATAAACCGGGCATTCCGGAGAACTCGATGCCGGCATTCCGCCGTGCGGTGGAGTATGGACTGGGATCAGAGTTCGACGTGCATCTGATTGCTGACGGATCGCTCGTGGTGTTCCATGATGATGATCTGGAGAGGCAGACCGGGGTAAAAGGGAGTATCGAGGCTTATGATATAACCAACCTCAGAAAGCTCAGGCTCGAGGGCACGGACGAGGTGATCCCTGAGTTCGATGATGTCCTCGACCTGTATGAAAACACAGGGCTTCCGCTCCTGATAGAACTCAAGTGCGTTAAGGGCAACTACAAGGCACTTGTGAAGGCGGTCGCGGAAAGGCTGGACCGGTACAAAGGGGAATATGTTATCGAGAGCTTCGATCCGCGCGTTGTCATCGAGTACCGCAAACAGAGGCCTGATGTCATACGGGGGCAGCTCTCGCAGAACTTCTTCAGAAAAAGCGAAGGCCTTCCGTTTTACCAGATCGTACTGCTGACAAACCTGATGCTGAACATCTTGTCGAAACCGGATTTCATAGCATACAAGTTCAGCGACAGGGATACCCCGGCGCTCAGGTGGCTCACAGACAGGCTGGGATACCCGGAGCTGTCCTGGACCATCCAGTCAGCTGATGAATACAGGACAGCACTTAAGATCGGCAGTATACCGATATTTGAACAGATAAGACCTGAAGAACTGAAAGAACTGATCAAATAAAAGTGTCAATTAGGACCATCCCGGATGATAAGGAGGACTGAAATGACTGAAAAAAGAATGAAGAAGATCCTTAAGAGGAACAGACGCCGCAGGGTGGCGCAGGGCATCGGTGCGGCAGCAGGCGTTGCGGCATGGGCGCTCATGATCGGCGCTGTTGTTGCAGGCGAGAAGAAGCTAGAAGAGTACAAGCCGAAATTTGAGGATGTGCCTGAGAGTGAAAAATAAAGGCAGGGAACATAAATGGGAACTAAAAAGAGGAAAAAACTAACGCCTGTAGGGATGTGGCACTGGACCCGGCTTATATACAGGTCGATACTGTTTCTGCTTCTGGTTTTCTCTTATGTCAGGTACAGGTTTATTTACCATCAGCCGTTCATGATGGGGATCGAGAAGCTCCCGGGAATAATCATTTTCGTATGGACTGTCTATGTCATCGAGATGATATTCCGCTTCTTCCCGGCGAATATAGAAAGCCCGGGCTGCCAGAAACAGTTTGCACGCAACTACATCAAGACAGGCGAGACAGATGTGGTCGTGCACGACAACAACGCTACGATGCTTGTGGCGCTGATCTGGATCGTGTTTAACGGTATATTCGGCATGCTTCATATGCTGGGCGTACTCGACGACGGCATCATGATACTGCTGTGCGGAGCGTATTCAGTATGTGACATGATATGTATCATGTTCTTCTGCCCGTTCCAGTCGTGGTTTCTCAAAAACAAATGCTGCAGCGCATGCCGCATCTACAACTGGGACTTTGCGATGATGTTCACACCGCTGTTCTTCGTTGAAAAGACGTACACATGGAGTTTGCTGGTGCTTTCGATCGCCCTGCTTATAAGATGGGAGATCACATTCTACAGGCATCCGGAAAGATTTTCCGAGCACACCAACGCATATCTCAAGTGCAGCAACTGCACTGAAAAGCTATGCGCACATAAAAAACAGCTCCACAGGCTGTGGAAGCAGATAGAGGAATACAGCGAGAAAAAGCTGAAACAGCTGGAATTAAAGTAATGTCAGAAATCGGTCCGGCCGGCGGCCGGACGAAAAAATAAATTAGAAGGGGAAATAAAATGAGAAATAAGAGAAGAGACGGAAAGAGAGTAAGATGGCCGGACGGATATCATAACATACTGCCGTACATCATGCCTAAGAGGACAGAGGCGGAAGTATCCATGACTGAGCAGTTCGATGTTACGGACCTGGTGAAGTACATGGCTGAACGCAATGAGAAGGAGGGTACCAATCTCAAGATCTTCCATGCGATCTGCACAGCGGTAGCCAGGACGGTTTACCACAGGCCTAAGCTGAACTATTTCATCTCAGGCAGGACTTACTACGAGAGACCTGACATCACGCTTTCCTTTGTCGTTAAGCAGAAGTTTGAGGACGAGGCTGAGGAGACTCTGATGTTCCTTAAGGTCGATCCGGAGATGAACTTTGACTCGATCTCGAAGCTCATCATCGGCGATGTTACCAAGGTCCGCAAGGAAAAGTCCAACGATCTGGACAAGCTCATGGATTTCTTCGGAAATCTTCCGAGACCTTTCCTCGAGGTGTTCTTCGGCACACTCAGGAGACTTGAATACCACGGCGTTATGCCTAAAGCGCTCACTGCAGGCGACCCTAACTACTCATCTGTTCTTCTTTCTAACCTCGGATCGATCAGGTCCGATTCATGCTACCACCACCTGAGCAATTACGGAACATGCTCGGTGATGATCACTATCGGCGTACTTCACAAAGAGCAGAAGCTTATGGAAGACGGCACCTGGCAGCCTAGGGATGTTATAAACTGCACATTCACGATAGACGAAAGACTTGCGGACGGATTCTATTACGCGAAGTCGCTGCGCATAGCCAAGTACATGCTCGAGCATCCTGAGGTGATGAACGAGCCGATCAAAACCCCGGTTCCGGTAGAACTGTAAGGAGTTTTTGTAATAGTTACTTTTTCGACGTTTTCAGCGAAAGGGAAATAAAATGAGCAGAGAGAAAAGAGCCGAGAAGCACATGGCTCCGGAGCCGAAAAAGAAGAAAAAACGCGGGCTGTGGTGGAAGATCCCGATGTGGATCATTATCATCGCTGTGGTTCTCGCCGGTTCAGCGATGGCGGTCAACTACGGGGTGTCGCTTCATCTGAGACATTACATCAACAGCTTCGAACCTGTTGATTACAGCGGTGTGGACAGGGTGGTGCCTGAGAAAGATCCGGAGACGGGCTATTACACATTCACTACAGACAGGGACCTCAAGATCATGATGCTTACTGACATCCATCTTGGCGGCGGTTTCTGGAGCCGTGAGAAGGACCGCAAGACTGTCTATGAGATAATCACCATGCTGCAGAAGGAGAAGCCTGACCTCGTCATACTCGACGGAGACAACACCTTCGCAGTGCCGGGACCTGTCTACAACGGAGGCGGAACGCTCAACAACTACATGGCAGCGCGCGATGTCATTCAGATATTCAACCATGAAGGCGTGTACTTCTCCACGGTATTCGGCAACCACGACACTGAGGTGTTCGATTACACAGGCAGGCAGGAACTTGGCGAGCTGTACATGAATGACAAGTTCGAGTACTGCATATTTGATCAGAATTATACAGACGGCGCGGGGATCCCTACGGTCACTAACCAGATCATGCTGGTTAAGGGCACGGACGGAGACATTAAGAAGGCTCTCCTGCTCGTGGACAGCAACGCGTACGTGGATAACTCGATAAAAGCCGTTCTTGAGTGGGACTACGACATAATCAGAGATTCGACGGTAGACTGGGCCGCAAATGCGCTCGAGGATCTGGAGTGCCCTGAAACAATTGCATTCTTCCACATTCCTACAAGCGAATTCAGGATCGCGTATGAAGAGCTTGAGGCGAACGGATGGAAGGATACCGAGGATACTAAGTACATCTCCGGAGTCTGGGACGAGCTGATCGACGGTACAACAAACAGCCGCATCTGGCACGGAGGCATCACCAAAGACGTGCCTCTCGCCGACATCGACAAGTTTTTTGAGGCGATGGGTCCTACCGGGATTGATGTGCTCGAGGCATGCTACTGCGGACACGACCACGTGAACAACGCTATGGTCAATTACAAGGGCGTGGATCTGTGCTACGGTTATTCGATCGACAATCTGGCGTACCAGGATATCAATTACTCCGGTGCGCAGAGAGGCGCTACGATCATCACGATCGGAGCTGACGGCAAGCGTAAGACTGAATACAAGAACGCGTACAAGGACTACGGAGTGCCGACCGATGAGTTCGTAGAGGTATACACGGACCATCTCCTCTATGAAGGCGGCAAGCCGGACGGCGTGCTGATGCCATAAAAAATAATAACTGACAGATCAGGCTGACAGTTTCTGTCAGCCGCTGCATATAAAGGGGTATAGTATGGCTGGACCGGGACCGGGCCGCATGGGCCCGATGCACTTCCTGACTGAGGAAGAAAAACAGAATATGCCTAAGGTGACGAAAGCGCTGCTCGCCAGGATTCTGGGCTATCTCAGGCCTTACTGGCTG